>JBNMLE010000013.1:0-28498 GCA_050874705.1 Bacilli bacterium | reverse complement strand
CACAAGGGCCACACGGCCAGGGAGGTATATGAGACCGAGCCGGCCTACTTCGCCTGGATCGAGAACGGTGAGTTCACGATGGACACCAAGCGACAGTTCGCACGCCTGAAGGAGCAGTTCGACAAGGAGAAAAAGGAAGCCGCCAAAGCCAGAGAGGCCGAAATGAGCAAGCCACTTGAGGGTGAAGCGTTTGACAGTGCAGTAGCCGGTCTGAAGGACAAATTCTCTGGCAAACTCTTTTAACTGTCGGCGGAATGCGGCATTTCCTGCGGGAAATTGATTTATGAATATAATAGTAAAGACATCATCCGGCCACATCACCGTTCGCCCGGACACAACGTGGGAGAAAGACAACGAGGACTTTTACCCTCCAGAGTTCGTGGACGAGTTGACATATTCCCCCGTCCTTTTCGCCCGCATCCTGAAGCCAGGCCGCAGCGTCGGGAGGAAATTCGCGTCAAGGTACTACGACTCAATCGGTTTCGGAGTCCTCCTCTACCCGGAGAATATGCTTGACGGCACCCCTGAAGGTTACGCCCAGGCCATCTGCCTCGACCACACCTCCTTCCTCCCGTCACCAATGTTTCCTCCAGAAAGATTGGAGAAAAAAGGTCATTTCCGCCTGTTCCGGAACGAACATGACCTTTTTGTTTTTGACCTTGATCATGGTGCGGGCCACCGTGGTGTCAAAACCGAAGTTGGTGACATTGAGCGCATAACGGTCCCCGATCTTCATCACATCGATCGGTTCCTCGGTGGCGGCGATCAGCGCGTCCACATCGAGAAATTTATCCGCGCCGCCGTAATATTTGACAAAATCATTCCCGCTGCCGCAGGGATAGCAGGTCATACTGGCGTTTTCGTGCCCGATCAGCCCATGGAGAACCTCGTTGGCCGTGCCGTCTCCCCCGCAGGCATAAAAACGGAAGACCGTATCCGGTTCTTCTTCGCAACGGGTGCGGACATAGATTGAGGCATCGCCGGGTGCCTTGGTCGGATAAAACTCATAATCAAGGTCAGCATAGTCGGCAGCCATTTTCTCTTTCAACTGTTCATCAATTTTAAGTGATACGATTTCTTTTTTATTCATGTTTATTATTTTACCACAACTATATGGCTCCTTATTATCTAATAGTCCATTTTTGCGAATTTTATTCAAAGAAAAGTAAAAAAATACGATTTTTTGTATATGAAAATTGATTTAAATTTCAAAAAATGGGCGGATGAAAATTCAAAAAGTGGCGGATAAAAATGCAAAAAGTGGGCGGATAGTAATTAAAATTCTAGTTTTTATCTTATTCAAATTACTTCTTTGAAGAACAAATTGATTAACTATGTTAATATTTATATATGCTTGATATATACGCAACATTAGAAATTAAACAAATACTTGATGAAATATCTTCATATTCAAAAAGCGAAGTAGCAAAAAAAGATATTTTAAATATGAAGATGTTTTCTTCTATTAATGAAAATAGAATTGCCTTAAAAGAAGTAGATGAAATGTCTTCATTAATTCTTCGACATGGAAATCTTCCAATAAATGTATCTTTTTCAATAGATAAAATTATTGATACAGCAAAAAAAGGTGGAATACTTTCTCCACTTGACTTTGAACATATCGCTAATGAAATAAATAATGCTTTAAATCTATTAAAATATTTTGCTAGGAGTGAAAATTCTCTTTATCCTATGTTAAATAGAATTAGTGACAAATTAGAAGATTTATCATTTTTAGAAAAAGAAATTCATTCGATAATCACGCCAAATTTATCAATAAGTGACAACGCATCAAATGAACTATATAGAATTCGTCAAAGCATTATAAAAAAGGATAAAGAAATTCATGCATTGACTCTTTCGTTGTTGAATAAATATAAAGACTATTTAAGTGAATCAACTATCTCAATTAGAAACGGACATTTTGTTCTTCCAATTAAAAGCGGCTATAAGAACAAAATAAATGGAATTATTCACGACATTTCTGATTCAGGTCAAACAACATTTCTTGAACCTGCAATATTGGTTGAATTATCTAATGAAATATATCTACTTCATAAACAAGAAGATGAAGAAATAAGACGAATTTTAAAAGAACTTTCAAATAATGTAGCCGTTAATAGTGAAGCTTTGCTAAATAATGCAAAAATAATAACAAAATTAGATTTTGTTTCTTCTAAGGCGATGTATGGAAATGAACACGATTGTTTTGTCGCCACATTAGTCGATGAACGCGTTATAGATATAAAAAACGCAAGACATCCATTAATAGATAAAAATAAAGTGGTGCCAAATTCATTCCATTTAGATGAAAACACTCGTCTTATTATCATTTCTGGACCGAACGCCGGAGGAAAAACAATCGCCTTAAAAACCCTTGGATTGATGGTTATGATGAACCAAATGGCTATTCCTCTTCCAACTTCTAGTGGGGCAATTCTTTCATTTTTTCCAAAAATATACGCTGATATAGGCGATAATCAATCTTTAAGCGATAATTTATCTACTTTTGCGGCTCATATATCAAATCTTTCAACAATTACATATTTTGTTACGAAAAATGATCTTGTCCTTCTTGACGAACTCGGTACTGGAACATCGCCAAACGAAGGAGAAGCTATCGCTATTGCGGTCAGTGATTTCTTGCTTGATAAAAAATGCTTTGGTATTATTTCGTCTCACTTTGAAGCGATGAAAGAATATGCATATAGACGAGAAAATGTTATCAACGCCATGATGGTTTTTGATGATAAAAAACTTATTCCAACATATGTTCTTAAAACAGGTTTTCCTGGAAGAAGTTATGGTTTAGAAATGGCTAAGCGTTATCATCTTGATGATAATGTTATTGAATCAGCGAAAAAATATTTAAACAAATCTAAGAAAAGATCGGTTAACGATGTTCTTGATAAACTAAATAATGTTCTTCGTGAAAATGAAAATATTCAAGAAGACCTTAAAAGAAGAGAAAAAAATCTTTCATCGAAAGAAAAAGATTTATCATATCAAACAAAAGTCCTTGATAAGAAAAAAGAAAATCTTTTAAGCGATGTTAATGAAACAAAAGAAAAAATGCTTAATGACGCAAATGAGAAAATTAATAAAATATTAAGAATTATTAATGATCCACACTTAAAGCAAAATGATTTAATTGCTGCTAAAAAAGAGCTCAAAGAATTGCATAAAGAATTATTCAAAGAAGAAGATGAAGAAGTTGATGATTCAATTAAAATAAATGATTATGTCGAAACTTCTATCGGTCTTAAAGGTAGAGTAACATCTATTAAAGGTGAAAAAATTGAAGTAATGACATTAGATGGCATGTCTCTTAAAACCACTTTAGGTAAAGTAACTAAAATTAACATGCCTAATAATTATTCTTCAGTTAAAATTAGAAAGAATAATATCGATGAAATGGTTTCAAGCAAATCAGATGTCGGGCTTGAATTAAATATAATTGGTGAACATGTTGATGAAGGCATTGAAAAGCTTGCTAAATATCTTGACGATGCAAGAATTAAGAACTTTTCTAGTGTAAGAATAATTCACGGTATGGGAACAGGCGCTTTAAGGAAAGCTGTTCACGATTATTTAAAGAAATGTAGTTTTGTAAAAGAATATCATTACGGAGGATATTACGATGGTGGTAGTGGCGCTACTATCGTAAAGCTTAAAGATGACTGAGAAAGTTAAAATCGCTATACCTTTAATTCCTCATAAAAGTGGTGTTTATTTGATGCACGACAAAGATGATAAAATCATCTATGTAGGAAAAGCTAAAGACTTATATAAAAGAGTGAGCCAATATTTTCTCCGTCCTCAAGTAGGAAAAGTTCAAAAAATGGCTATGAATGTTGATCATTTTGAATACATCATTACTAAGACAGAAAAAGAGGCTTTTCTTCTCGAAGAAAATCTAATTCATAAATACTATCCTCGATACAATATTCTTCTTAAAGATGATAAGCATTATCCATATATTGCTTTAAAAAAGAAAGGTGATCCTTTTTTAAAAATTTCTCGCGATGAGAAAAACAAAGATTATTATTATTTCGGACCATTTCCTACAAGCACATATGCTTACGAAGTTATAAACCTTTTAAATAAAATTTTTCCTTTGAGGAAATGCAAAAATATACCTTCTACGCCATGCCTTTATTATCATCTCGGAACTTGTCTTGCTCCTTGCATTAATAAGATTGATGAAAACATATATAAAGATTTATTTGATGAAATAAAATCATTTTTAGAAGGAAATAACCCTAAAATTGAAAAAGATATTAAAGATAAGATGATGACTTGCTCGAATAATTATGAATTTGAGAAAGCGAATGAATATAAACAAATACTTTTAGCTATTAAACACATTCTTGATAAACAAAATGTTGAAAGCACAGATAAAATAGCACGAGATTATTTTGCTTTTTCTTCAAGAGATGGCTATATATCCCTTGCTTTATTAACATATCGAAATGGACAATTATTAGGTAAAAACACTTTTATTGTTGAACAATTTGGAGATATTAATGAACAAGTAATAGATATGATACTTCATTATTATCAAAGCCATTCACTTCCTAAAGAAATTGTTGCCAATATTGATAACCTTAAAGAAAGTGTAGAAGAAATATATGATGTTGATGTTATTTCAATAAGCAAAGGAAAAATGTTAGATATACTTCAAATTGCCGCGACAAACGCAAAGCAAGAACTCGACAATCATTTTATGAGTGCACGATTAAGCGACAATAATCTTTCTTTATTAGAAGACTTAGGCAATTTACTTAATATAAAGACATCTTATCATATAGAATTATTCGATAATTCTCATCTTCAAGGAGATTCCTCTGTCGGAGTTATGGTGGCTTTTATAAACGGCGAACCTATCAAAAAAATGTATCGAAAGTTTAACATTGAATCAATAGAAAAACGCGATGATTATTCATCAATGAAAGAAGTAATTAAAAGAAGATATAATCGAGCAAAAGAAAATAATGAACAATTTCCTGATTTGATATTAACTGATGGAGGATTAGGACAAGTTCACGCCGCGATAAGCGCTTTAGAAGAAATTAATGTTTCTATACCAACATATGGTTTATTTAAAAATGATCGCCATCAAACAAAAGGTTTAATTGATAAAGATGGTCATATATATCCACTTGATGATAAAAAGAATTTATTTTTCCTACTTGTTAGAATGCAAGATGAAGTGCACAGATTTGCAATTAGTTTCCATCATCAAAAGCGAAATAAAAATTATAAAAAGGGAATTCTTGATGATATAAAAGGTCTTGGTGAGAAAAGAAAAGAAGTCATTTTAAAACAATATCCAACACTTGATTTATTATTGAATGCAACAGTAGAGGAATTATCTCAGCTTGTACCAACCGATGTGGCGAAAAATATAGTTGAAAAGTTAAAAGATGTGCATTAGATTTATTTGTGATTGAAAATCAATCAATTTAGTTTTATCATAATTGCAATGCCCTCATAGCTCAGCTGGACAGAGCAACTGCCTTCTAAGCAGTGGGTCGGACGTTCGAGTCGTCTTGAGGGCGCCACTAAGAATATAGCACTTCGTGAGAAGTGTTTTTATTTTCAAAAATTTTTAAACATATCTTATTTATAAACAACAAAATCAAAGTTATAGAACACATTTTTATTTATAAATGCGCAAGATAATAAGTAAGATAATAAGCAAGATAACATTGTTCATCTTCTTAGGAAAGGCATAGAAATTTAAACGGAAAATATTTATATAATCTTTTAAACAGCAAAGAATAATCTTTAAAAAAATTTTAAATCAATTAGTTCAATGAGAATTATCATTTGTTGGTAATGCAAAGATGCAAGCAAAACACTTGCGAAAAAATAAATTATTATTTGTATCAGTTGTCATCATTTTGTGGACAACTGAAAAAAATATAATACTTTAAAAATATAAATAAAGTGCGAAATGTAATACAGCTAATGTGTTTCGGACAAAGTTCTTATCACATTAGGTGTCCTTAAAATCGTACATCATCTTGAATGACATTTATCTAGGAGGTGATGATATGTCTAGGTTTAATAAGGCTGAATTAAAACTTTATAAGAACAAATGTATTACTTTTAATATTGTTGATTATGGCGAAGATATAAAAGTTAAACTTGTTGATTTTGGCGAAGATATGAAACTTGAAAAAACATCTTATGGTTGTTCTGCAAAAGAGTTTAAAGTCAAAATGGTCGACTACGGCGAAGATATCAAAATAAAACTTACCAATTCATTCGGTGAAGCCAAAGTGATATTAAAATAGGCGTATAAAAATAGAATCTTGCGGGGTTCTATTTTTTTATAAGCGTATTATTAACCAAGTTAAATTAATAGAAATTATAATAATTTATATATATAGTTTATATAAATATTGGAGATCATTTATATATGGGTTTTACTCTTCGAGCAGTGGATATTACATCTATTAAATCTTGCGATGCGATTATAAATTCGCTTGGAATTTTAGAAAACGTTACCAGGTATGGTAGACTTTGTAAAAACATCGTTGAGGGAGCTAATTCGCCTAAGCTTAAAAAAGAAATAGAATCTTTTAAAGATAAAGCATTTCCAGGAAAAATATTTTTAACAAGCGGATATGAATTACCCGCTAAACACATCATTCATATAGTTACTCCGTTATTTGAGATGGATAAAGATTTAGAAGGGCTAGAAGAAGCATATAAGAAAGCATTAGTTTTCGCTTATGAAAAGGGATATAAGAAAATAGGCGTTCCATTAATTGGAACAGGTTCTAATGGGTAACCGCGCGCATATGTGCTAAAACTTCTTACTTCTATTGTAAAAGATTTTTCTTCTTACGCTCCGAAAATGAATATTATTATCGCTGTTCCAATAGAATCATCTAAAGATTTTTCAAATACATTTAATAAAGAAGAAATTAAAAAATCGATTAATAAATTCTTTGAAGCGAACAAAGGGCTTGAGGAACGAGAATTCAGTTTTACATATGATGAATTTTTGTATTATACCCAAGAAAATGTTTTAGAGACAAAATGTTATGAAAGTTTTAATAAAACAAATGATGATTTTTATAAAGAATTAGATTTTTTTAGTGATTTTGCTGCTAAAAGAGAAATAATTAGACAGAAAAAGTTTTCTAAAACTCATGAAAACTTGAATATTAATAAAAAAGAACTTCTTGAATGGGGGAATCGACCAACAATTATCGATATGACGAAAATTGGCAAATATACAATTACTAATTATATAAATGCTTATATCGAACAACGCTTTTATTCTTCTAGTGAAATACAGCTTGTTAAACAGCATGTCTATGATTATGTAGGTGGTGTAGAAAACCAAACATCTATCAAAAAGAAACACGATAAAGAAGAATCAAGACAAAATATTACCATTCCAACATTAATGCGATACATTTTAGCGCTTCACATGGATCTAAATGAAGCTAATGAATTATTGACTTTCTGTGGTCGTGCTTTTTCTCCCGCTAGTGAGAGAGATTATAAATATATCGAGCTCATAAAACGCAAAGTACATGACAAATTTGTTGTTCATGAATATTGCATAAATCAAAAAATAGACCAAATATTTAATTACGATTTCTAAAATGATTTTTAATTTTTTACATTTTTTATATAAATTTTTATTTTTTTCCAGTAAAACAGAAAATGAGTTTGTTAAATAATTGTAAGGAAGGAAAAAACATATGAAAAAAAGATATATACCAATGCTTCTCTTGGCAACATTAACTCTCGCGGGATGCAATAATAACCAAGATGATAGCGCAGCAAAAAATGAAAATGCTGTTATTAACAAACTTAATGATTCAGGAACATCTTATGCTTATGCTGGTGTTTCTTCATTAGACATTCTTAACGATGCTGGAGAAGATACAACAACAGGTGATACAACTACAGGCGACACAACGACTGGTGATACAACTGGAGATGTAACAGTTGATGATGGAAATGCAACTTTACCTGAAGAAGGTACAACAGTTGATGAAGGATATGGTGTTGACGGCATTGATATTGATACTGCGAATAGATATTTATCAATGTATGACAAATTGACAAGTGGTGATAGCTTCTCAATTAGCAATGAAGAAAGCGATGATGAAAATTATGTTTATAAAGTAGTTGCTAAATCAAAAGACGATAATGGCGTTGAAAAAACTTATACATTATATTTCAATGAAGTTGTTATTGGTTCTATTGATCACGATGATGTCGAAGATATTGTTGATGATGTTGAAGATGATATCGAAGATGTCACTGAAGAAAAAGACCATGATGATGTTAAAGATGATTTAGAAGACATTATCGAAGATATGAATGATGTTGATGATGAAGATTTTGATGTCAGTGTTGATGTCGAAAGCGCTAAAAAGCATAAACATCATGATCACCATCACGAATTTGAATCCACAATGCTTGAAGGTGTTATCAAATATGATGAAAACACATTCAATGTTAAAGGAAGAAGAATTGTCAGCGAATATGTGACAGATACAAGATTTGTTACAACAATTAACGAGAACAAATATATTAGTTTCTCACAAACCACAAATAAAGATTTTACATCTTATGAATATAATGTAGTCGAAAGACAAGAAGATGATTATTTCTTCGGTGGACATCATCATTTCCACGATAGAATTACAAATCATTATAAATTCATTAGCTATGCTAAAGATGATTTCAATGGTGTGTATTTCCAAAAATTTGCCGATAATAAATTAACAATTTATAATTTCTCATCATTTGTTGTTGATGGACAAGAATACTTCGAAATTGTCTTCTTCAATGATTTCACTGAATACGGTTATGTTTATGCAAGAGTCAATTACGATGAAGCAGGAAACAAAACATATGAATACCTCTTCTCAAAATCAATGATTGATGAACACGACGATTTCTGGCGCGACGATGATCACGATGATGAATTTGAAAAAGAAAATGACTTTAGAGAACATCATGGACATCATCATGGACGTGACGATGATCACCACGGCGATAGAGATGACGGATATTTCGGTGATAAAGACCACGGACATCAACATCGTTAATAGATAATACAATTACTACCAGTGAGGACCTATAAAAATGGGTCCTTTTCTTTTTATACTAATTTTGCACTTGAAAGAGTGAAAAGGTTGTAAAAGTTCTAGAGATTTATAACCAAATAAATTATGAGGTGAAAATATGGATGTAACAAAAATTGTCTGCGATGGTTTCATAAAATATATTAAAGAAAACAATATAACAGGCGATGACATTGCATTTGAGCTAATGGATAAAGTTAATGAAAAAGCTATTACTCCAAAAGAACTTGTTGCTATTATCGAAAAACTTGGTCTTCATAAAAATAAATCCACTATAGAAGTGATGTCAAAATGTAGGCAAGAAGTGAAAGTTATATTACAACCAAAGTATGAAAATATATTAAAAATGAATTATCGCGAACTAGAGTTTTATAACGATTATCTAAAGCGCAATAATATCGATGAGAAAACAATTTTTAATAAATTGCTTGATGATTTCCAAGATGGAAAAGTATTAGCGCGTGATCTTCAATATATTCTTGAAGTATTTGGATATGATATTGATGAAAATTTCAAAAACGAAACGATCAAACATGGTCTTTATTGTAAAGATATATCAAAACTTGGAGATATGACTAACAACAAATAAATGACGTTATTCGTTCTAAATAAATTCCTAATTAAATTATCTTGAATTTTAAACAATAATTTACTTATGTCCTTATTTATGAACATTTATCCAATAAACGAACAAAATTTAATTAATAATTTAAAAATATTATAAGAGGTAAAAAAATGCAAAAACTTAGTACTGAAGCAAGAAAAAAACAAATAGAATATATTACGAATTATAATCGTAAAACTTATAAAACATTTACTGTTAAATATAGGAAGGCTGAAGATGCCGATATTATCGCCTTCTTATATGAACGCGGCAAAGAATTTGGTGGTATTAATAAATATTTCCAAAATTTTGTTAAAGAAGATATGAAAAAACATTTAGAAAATATAAAATAATGAAGGAGAAAAAAGTATGCTAAAAATTAAATGTCCTCAATGTGGTTGCGAAATTGATGTATCTCAAGATACATACAATTCTTTATTAAAAGATTTAAAGAAAAATGAAATTGAAAAAGAAGTAAAAGATCGTCTTGATTTAATTCGAAAGAAAAATGATGCAGAAAATGCTTCAAAATTAAAAGATCTTGAAAGCAAAAAACTCGAAGAAATCACTACTTTAAAACGCGAAATTGATAATCTTAAAATTGAAAAAGAAAACGCAGTTAAAGATATTGAAACAAAAATTGAACTTAGTGTTTCAAAAGCTAGAGAAGAAGAAAAAAATATTTCTTTGAAATATAAAGAAGAAGTAGAACGTCTTAATAGTGAAATCAAAATTTCAAAATTACAATCTGAAGCTAATATCAAAGACGCAATAAGCGAAAAACAAAAAGAAGTTGATGAACTTCAAAATAAATTAGCTCTTCAAGCAAAAGAAGCAAAAATTAATGAATCGGCCATTAAAGAAAAATATGATTCAGTAATTAAACAAAAGGACTATGAAATCAATTATTTTAAAGATTTAAAAATTAAAGCATCAACAAAACTTTTAGGCGAAAATCTCGAAAAACATTGCAAAATTGCATTTGACCAAATACGTATGAGTGCTTATCCAAAAGCTTATTTTGAAAAAGACAATGAAGTAAGTAAAGAATCAGGTTCAAAAGGCGACTTCATCTTTAGAGATTATGATGAAGAAGGAAATGAATATATTTCCATTATGTTTGAAATGAAAAACGAAAATGATGAAACATCTAAAAAGCATAAAAATGAAGACTTCTTTAAAGAGCTTGACAAAGATCGCAAAGAAAAGAAGTGCGAATACGCTGTTTTAGTTACAATGTTAGAACCTGACAATGAATTTTATAACGCTGGCATCCAAGATGTTTCATATAAGTATGAAAAGATGTATGTTGTAAGGCCACAATGCTTCTTATCTATTATTGGACTTCTTGTCAACGCTGCGAAAAACTCCCTAGCTGTAAAAAAACAATTAATTCAAATTCAAAATCAAAACATAGATGTCACCAACTTCGAAAATGAATTAGTTGATTTCCAAACAAAATTTTCTAAAAACTTCCAAGATGCATCTAATAGATTCCAAGAAGCTATCAAAGGCATCGATAAAACAATTGAACAATTAGATAAAATTAAAAAAGCATTTACTTTAGCGGAAAGAAATTTAAGACTCGCTAATGACAAAGCACAAGATCTTACTATTAAGAAATTAACAAGAAACAATCCAACAATGAAGGCCAAATTTGATGAATTAAAAAACAAAGAGTCAGAAGAATAAAATATGCATAAATATTTAAAAATATCTGGCATTGTTGGTCTTATAATAAGTCTATTCAGCTATACTTATTTAATTTATTTAACTTATGCACATCAAAGCTTTATAGCCTTAATTGTTCTTCTTGTTTATGCGGCATTTATGCCCGCTAATTCAATTTCTCTTATTTGCGTTGGATATTTAATGGAAAAAAGAGGAAGTTAACATTAATTGTTTACAAGTGCCCGTGTTCTTTCCTGAAGAAAGGGCACTTTTTATATTGCCAAGCAAAAAAGCATAAGATATAATACAGATGATACAGTTATGATATACGATTTTAACGGACCTTTATACTTGTTTGTATTTAATTATTTTAAAGACCTTATTGAAAAAGGAGGATTAAAAGAAAATGATCCTCTCCCAAGCGTACGCGATGTTGCTGTTAATTTTGGTATTAATCCAAATACAGTCGTTAAAGGATATAAAGAGCTTTTAGACAAAGGATATATTTATTCATTTGAAAGAAAAGGCTTCTTTGTTAAAAAAGCAAATGATGAGAAAACGAATTATTTAGAAGAAGAAATAAAAAAACTTCTTTTGCTCGGATATAGCAAACAAGATATTTTAGATGTGGTAGGGAAGGTGAACAAAAATGAAAATTGAAATTAAGAATTTGGTAAAAAAGTTTTCTGATGTAGTCGCTATTGATAATTTAACAGTTACTTTTGATAAAGGTATTACAGGCCTTGTAGGACATAATGGGGCAGGCAAATCAACATTGTTTAGATGCATTGCCGATATTCTTGATATTAACGGTGGCGAAATATTAATTGATGGAACGCCATATAATACATTAGAAAACAAAAACAATTTATTCTTTCTTCCTGATACACCAATTTTCCCAAGAAGATCATTTCCAAAAGATGTTTTTAATTACTACAATATTTTCTTCAAAATGAAGAAAGACATATTTGATGAAATGATTAACGCTTTTTCACTTCCAAGCGACAGAAGAGTTGATGGCTTTTCAAAAGGAATGCTACGTCAACTTTTTATCGCCATTGCATTATCGATGGATGTAAAAATTCTTTTACTTGACGAAGCGTTTGATGGAATAGATCCACTCGCAATTGAAAAAATAAAAGAAATGATTATTAAAAGAGCAAGTGAAGATATGACTATAGTTGTTTCTTCACACAATATTGCTACATTAGAAAAATTAGTGGACCAATATGTAATTCTTTATAAAGGTAAATTATCTAGTGAAGGCGATGAAGAAGTTCTTGGCGAAACATTTGTTAAATATCAAATTATTCCAACTGGAGACATTGATGAAAACGCATTATTAGAAAACGGCTTAAAAGTTGTTAAATTAAATAAATTTGGTTCAATTTATCATCTTGTTTTAGTTAAAGATAATGACATTGAAGAAAAACTAAACAAAATGTATAAACCAACACTTTTAGAAACAGTGCCTATTTCATCGAATGAATTAATTGCAATTGAGATGCTATACGCTCAAAAGAAGGAGGAAAAATAATATGAATAAAAAGAAATATATTATCTATGAAATAAAACGCTTTTTACCTCAACTTATTATCTTTGCAGGCGTATATTTAGTCAGTATAATGCAATATTCGCTTCAATATACTTTTTTACCTGGTGTTGGTGGAAGTGGTTTTCCTTATATTCTTGAACCTTCTATTTTGTATGTTTTGCTTTTACTTGTGCCTTCTATAGCGGCGCTTGTTTATCCGATTTTCATTTATAATTATAGATTTTTTAAAAATGGTTTAGATATTTTCTATCAAAGCAGCGTAGATAAAAAGTTTTTTAGAAGAGTTAAATTTCTAATCGGTCTAATTGGTCTTATTTCTATTTTTGTTGTTATTTATCTTTCTAGTATTTCATTATTTGCAGTTGCTTATGAAATTAATTATGCTGAAGCTATTAAAAATGGAGCAGAGATTACTAAAAGATACTACTCGTCATTTTATTTCTTGCTACCTTTATTAGCGTTGTCTATTGGATCGATTTATACGATAGGATGTCTACTTTGTTCATTCGCTAATAACATAAAAGATTTGTTTATAACCTACATAAGTGGTTTTATTGTCCTATCTTTATTCGGGACCGCAATTGGAACTCTTGCTAATGTTTTTGTGGATGTTGCAACTAGTTATTTTTTCCTAATTAATCCTATTTATTTTGGACTTATGCCTCTCATACCTACTATTTATTTAGGGATGGTTGGCTATTTCCATTCAACGAATAACAATTTTAATATTTTCTTTCAAACCAATAACGTTATGACTGCTGATACATATGCAGTCGTGTGGTTTATTTCTTCTATTCTTGTTTTACTTCTTGGAATCGCATCTATTTTCCATGTTTTATATCATAAAGAAAGAAGCGCTGATTATCGCACAATTCATGGAGGATATTCTTGGTACACAAAATATATTGTTCATGCGGCTGCGCTAGTTCTTGGAATATATGAAGTGTGTTTGGCAAATATATCTGGAAGTATTTTCTCAGTTATAACCATCCCATTTGCAATATTCTCCGCTATATCGTACGCAGGAATGTATTATCTTGTTTTAGCCCTTTATAATAAAAAATGGACGTTTGATAAAAAAGATTTAATAGCAATGATAACAAATGATGGAATCTTTTTACTTGTAACAATTATGGTTGCTATTTCTTACATAATTGAGCAACAAGGCGGAATTAGCGGAATTAATTATTAAGCTTAGGTAAATCAACACCAAACATTAATGGTGTTTCAATTATATCTACATCTTTATAACACTTAGAAATTTCATTATAGACTTTCTGAGTGTTTTTCTTTTTAAGATTTTTCCAACCATTTAAAGCGTATTCTTTTAAACAATATTCGATGAATGCTTTTGTTCCTTCGTTCATGAAGTAGTGGTCTTTCTTTTTTATAAAATAATTATATGGGCTATCTTTTTTGAATTCTTTTGGACTATATGTATAAGAAGCGCTTATTACATCACAAACATACTCAACAGCGTATTTCCAAGGCATTCTTTTTGCCAAAATTCTTCCACCAAAGAAGTCTGTCCAATATTCCCAGTGGTGTTTATTTCTTTTTGTGTGGTGTTGGCATATTTTTGAAAAGTAGTTATTTGATAATCTTTCTTCGTAAACAGGCGAATGATCGCCAATATAATATTTTGAAGAAGTAAAAAATTCAGTAAAACCATATTTTGTTAAATCATGTTTTAAAGCGTGAAAAAATATTCCCATATGGGATGCGTTTTTTATGACGCGATGTCTATGTTTTGTAATAAGAACAAAATGTTTAAAAGGATGAGACATAAATCTATTATCGTATAATTTGTTATTTTATTAAATAAAAAGTATTAAAAAATTATTTTAAATATTATTAGTTTCTCTCTCTTTTTCTTTTCTTTAAGAAAGCGTTTTCAAAAAAATCTTGTCATTTATTAATCAAATGTTTATACTAGATTTAGTAAAACGATTTACATAAGGAAAATAATATGGCTAATCTCTCCCTAAAACACCTATATAAAATCTACGACAATGGCACAAAAGCTGTATCTGATTTTAATCTTGATATTAAAGATGATGAATTTATTGTATTTGTTGGTCCTTCTGGATGTGGAAAATCAACAACTTTACGTATGATTGCCGGACTAGAAGACATTACAGCAGGAGATTTTTATATTGATAATGTTTTAGCAAATTCTCTTGAACCTAAAGATAGAGATATGGCTATGGTTTTCCAAAATTATGCTCTATACCCACACATGACTGTATATGACAATATGGCTTTTGGACTAAGAATTAGACATGTTCCAAAAGAAGAAATTGATATACGTGTTCATCAAGCAGCGAAAATACTTGATATTGAAGACCAATTAGATAAAAAACCGAAAGCTATGAGCGGTGGTCAACGCCAACGTGTTGCTTTAGGGCGCGCAATTGTTAGAAAACCAAAAGTGTTTTTGCTTGACGAGCCATTATCAAACCTTGATGCGAAACTTCGTTCATCCATGAGAAGTGAAATCACTAGACTTCACAATATTTTAAAAACAACATTTATTTATGTTACTCATGATCAAGTAGAAGCTATGACAATGGGAACGAGAATTGTTGTTATGAAAAAAGGTGTTATTCAACAAGTTGACACCCCAATGAATTTATATGACTTTCCATCGAATTTGTTTGTTGCAGGATTTATAGGAACGCCTCAAATGAATTTTATAGATGCAAATCTTTCGTGTAATGATGCTTTTCTTTCTGTTCAATTTAACAATGTTCAATTATTAGCAAAAAAAGAAGAGCTTTCAAAACTTGACTTATATCACGCCTATAAAAATGAAGATATTGTTTTGGGCATTAGACCAGAACATTTCAAAATCGTAAATAAAGGTGAAAAAAATTCTTTCTTGCTTAAAATTTCTAACATCGAATCTCTCGGAAACGAGATGAATATCGAAGGTTTTGTTCAAAACGGACAACAAAAAATCATCATTCGTTGTTTTAGAAATGATTTCCTTTCTATTGGCGACACAATTTATGTAGGAGTGGATTTTAAAAAGATTCATTTATTTTCAAAAGACAGCGAAGAAACCCTTCTTCCTAGAATTCCGACAAAGGTGACTGTGAATAGTGTTGTTGATAATGGCAAACTTTCAATTTTTGGAAAATTAATTAACATTCCTAATGCTTTAATTAATAAATTATCAAAAGGAACATATCAAACATTTATATATACTGATGCAGTTAAAGAAGGAACCACTTTTAGTGGTAAGATAGTAAAAAAAGAATACATCGATAACAAATATCTTTATACAATCAATGCCAATAATAGTTTTTTGTTTTTACAAAGTGATAAAAATATTAATGCTGAATTGATTAATTTTGATATCGATTTAAGAAATGTTGCTTTTTATCAAAACTTTAATTGTATAGTTGATAAATTTAATTCACATTCCTAC
Organism: Bacilli bacterium; assembly: GCA_050874705.1. Lineage (GTDB taxonomy): Bacteria > Bacillota_I > Bacilli_A > RFN20 > CAG-826 > Fiminaster. The sequence continues at coordinate 12,110 of JBNMLE010000013.1, read as the reverse complement.
ATCGATGGCAAACTTGTTCCTGTTAAAAAAATCATGCATGTTCAAACAAATAGAAAAAATAAGAATGGGTATTATTTAATTAAAGAGAAAAAATCCAACGTTTTCGATTATGAAATCGAAGGAAATAGATTAGATGTTAATGAAGAAACAATCAAAAAAATATATGCTTTATTAGGAAAACAATTTGCTTTGCACGATATAAGATTTTCTTTACCTGCAAACAAAATAAAATTTGTTGAAAATGGTATAAAAGGTTGTATCTCAAATATTTATAAATATGACGAATCAACTTATTATGAAGTAAATGTAAATAATAACTTAATTTTAGTTGAAAACAGCTCTGATCTATTAAATGTTGGCGATGAAGTTAATTTATCAATTAATAGTGATGATATCGGAGTTTTTGATAAAAATTTTGAGGTTACATTAATATGAAAAAAGTTACTATTAAAGATGTAGCAACAAAAGCAAATGTTTCTGTAACAAGTGTATCTTTTATATTCAATGGAAAAGACTACAAAGTATCGCCAGAAACTAAAAAACTAGTTTTAGATGTCGCTCAAGAACTTGGATATCATCCAGATAACATGGCCAGGAGTTTAAGAACACATAAATCAAATACTGTTGGTTTTATTTGTCCTGATATTTGTAACGGCTATTATTCTACAATTGCTAAGAAGCTTGAAGACAAATTAAATGAAGAAAATATTACCCTTTTAATCGGGAATAGCGCATATACCCTTGAAAAGGAAATCAAATACATTCAAGAATTTGCATCTAGAAGAGTTGATTTTCTTATTATAATTCCTTGCGCTGATTCATTAAAAAATAATAAAAATCAAGCCCAATTAGAAAAAGTATTGAAAGAATGTGGCTTACCTTTTGCTGTATTAGATCGTCGCACTAATTTCAATAAACATTTTGAAATCGCAAACGATGACATTTATGGCGCTAAAATAGCTACAACATATCTCTTAGAACAAGGTTATAGAAGAATTGCTTGTATTACAGGACCAAGTAATGTTTCATCTTCTATCGATCGTTTGAAAGGATATAAAGATGCGTTAAATGAATTCAATATTGATTTTGATGAATCTCTAGTAAAAGAAGGATCTTATTCAAACGAAAGCGGTGTTCGATGCGTAGAAGAATTAATTAAAGATAATATTGATTTTGATGCCGTCTTTGCATTTAACGACTTAATGGCTTATGGTGTTTATCAAGTTTTCGGAGAGCATAATATTTCCATTCCAAATGACAAAGCTGTTGTTGGATGTGATGATTTATATTTTTCTAGTTTAATAACACCTCAATTAACTTCCATTAGACCTAATCTTGATGAAATGATTTCAATTTTAAGCGAAATGATTATCAATAAAACAAATAGAGTTGGAACGCATATTATCAAACCATCTCTTGTTATTCGCAACAGTGTAAGAGGTAAGAAAAATGATTAGCATTTTCAAAAAGCGAGATAATGGTGATAGTAATATTTCTCTTCTTGCCACACGAAGAAAACAAAAGCGATGGACAAGAAGCAATATTGAGCTTTTATTAATGGTTTTACTTGGCGTTGTTTTTATCGCAATTTTTGCGTACCTACCAATGTTTGGTATTATTCTTGCATTTAAAGACGGCGATTATCAACTAGATATTCTTGAAGCAATGTTTTCTAGCGATTGGGCTGGTTTTAATAATTTCAAAGAATTCTTTGAAGATCCAGAATTTGCACATGTTATGTTAAATACATTGGGATTAAATACGCTTCAATTATGCATTAATTTTCCTGCTCCTATCATTTTTGCAATTTTGTTAAGTGAACTTCCAATGAAGAAAATTAAAAAAGTAATTCAAACAATTACATATTTTCCTTATTTCTTGTCTTGGATTACATACGGAGGCATCATTTTAGCGCTCATTAATTCTGAAGGAATTATAAATCAAATACTTTTAGCGACACATCTTGTCACTGATCCTGTTCAATTTGGAGAAGCTCAATTCTTTTGGCCTACAATCATTATTACATCTTTATTAAAGGGATTAGGATGAGGTTCAATTATTTATATTGCTGCGATAAGTGGCATTGATCCTCAACTTTATGAAGCTGGGAAAATGGATGGTGCGAATAGATGGCATAGAATCATTCATATCACTATTCCAAGTATTGCCCCAACAATTGTTTTATTCTTTATCTTGTCGCTTTCTGGAATTTTGAATAATGGTTTCGATCATATTTGGGTTTTCCAAAACGCAATTAACACATCAACAAGTGAAGTTCTTGATACATTTGTTTACAAATATGGCGTTGTAAGTCAACGTTATTCATATTCAACTGCGGTTGGACTATTCAAAAGCGTTGTTTCAATTATTTTGCTTGGTTTAGGTAATCTTGTATGCAAAAAGATTACAGGAAACGGAGTTGTCTAATATGGTAATTAAGAAGCATTATAAAAAACCATTAATGGTCGGCTCTACAGGTCGAAAACAAAAAAAGAATTGGTTCGATTATCTTAATGCAACATTTTTAATCTTGTTTGCTTTATTAAGTGTTTATCCATTAATTTATGTTTTAGCTGGCTCATTTAACAATGGACAAGATTATGTCAACGGTGGCATTTATTTCTGGCCAAGACAATGGTCATTTGAAAATTATCGAGTAGTTTTATTCGATGTGCGTCTTTGGAAATCTTATGGAATTACAATCGCAAGAACAGTTTTAGGAACTGTCCTTGGTATTGTATTTACCGCAATAGTTGCATATGCGATGAGTAGAAAAAATCTTATTGCTAGAAGCCATTTTTATAGATTTTTTGTCTTCACAATGTTTTTTAGTGGCGGTCTTATTCCATATTTCTGGGTAATTTTACAATTGGAACTTTTTGATTCATTCTGGGTTTATATTATTCCTGGATTATTTAGCGTCTATAATATGCTTGTTTTCTGCAATTTCTTTAAATCAATACCGGAAGAAATTCACGAATCTGCTGAAATGGATGGTGCAAGTGAATTCACAATATTCTTTAAGATTATTATGCCTTTATCTATGCCTGTAATTTCAACAGTTGGTCTTTGGATTGCAGTAGGACATTGGAATTCGTTCTTTGATACGATGATTTACACATCAAATGAGAATTTATGGACGCTTCAATATTATTTAATGAAAGTAATTAAGGAATCTTCAATGCCTCCAGCAGGCGTTGGACTTCCACAAGAATTGTTGAGCTCAATTGCACCTGAAACAGTTTCATTCGCTGCAATTGTTGTTTCAGTAATTCCAATATTTGTATTATATCCACTCATCTTTAAGACACTTACCAAAGGTGTAGTGGTTGGTTCATTAAAAGGTTAATAATTTTAAAGGAGAAACAAAATGACAAAAAAGAGATCTTTATTCTTAATGGTAGCGATTACATCAACACTTTTTAGTTTAACTGGTTGTGGAGAAGAAGGAGGCGGAAAAATATCCACAGATGATTCTGGAAATATTATTTTGCCTGATTTCCCTGAAACACCAAACGAAAAAGATTCATGGGAATACCTTAAAGATGAAAACGGGAACATCGAAGACTGGACTGTTGATTGGTATGTTAACGATTCCACATTTTCATGGAATACATACGGAAGCGATCGTGTTAGCGAAGTTATAAAGCAAAAGACTGGTGTTACTATTCGCTTTACATCGCCAGTCACCGACGATGGTCAAAAATTATCGACGTTAATTTCTGGTAATAAATTACCTGATCTTGTTTCAATTCAATGTTGGTATCCACAATGCAGCCAATTAGCTCAACAAAATTATGTTTATCCTCTTGATGCATTAATTGATAAATGGGCACCATCTATGAAAGATAGAGAACAAACAGATATTTGGAATTATTTTAAACAAGGCGACGGGTATTGCTATGGTATTCCAAATTTTGCTTATTCAAACAAATATATTTCAGATGATGAACAAATGGAACCTAATGGTTGCTTGCTTGTTCGTGAAGATTGGTATAAAGAAGTTGAAGCGGCTGGAATTGATATGACAAATCCTGATGGCTTTATCAAAGGTTGTGAATTTATTAAAAATAAATATAGTTCATCAATTCCTTTCCAAATCGGACCTTTTACCACTGACGGAAATACCTCAATCGACTGGTTAAGCCAATATTTTGCTTGTTCATTTGAAGATAAAGATGGCAATTATGTTGATCGTAGATATACAGATAATTACAAAGACATGCTTAAGTTCTTAAATGAATGTTATCAAAAAGGTCTTATTAAAGCAGATAATATCACCGATAAAGCCGCACAAATTAAGACAAAGATTTCTCGTGGAAACGTTTTTGCAAGCATTGTCACTCCACAAGATTATCAAGTGGCATTTAAAAATTGCTATTCCAACGGAATTAAATATATCCCATTAGTATTAAGAAATTACAAAGGCGAAGCACCTGTTTTACAAGATATTTCTGGCAACGGATATTTATTAACAATGATTTCAAACAATTGCAAACGTCCTGATAAAGTTATTAAATTACTCGACTTTTTATATTCCGAAGAAGGCCAAAGACTTGTTGCTTTTGGTGTTGAAGGTGAAACATTTGAATATACTGATGAAACTAAAACCGCTATTAAATGGACTGATAAATATTTAAGTGGTGTAAATAATCCTGGAAGCGCTGATGCAACATGGGTTAATGATTATGGTTTATATCAAATGACACTTCTTATGAATTTAGCTTATATTAATAAACTAAAACCACTTAATGGAATGTCCGATAGTGATATGTATATTTATAATCTCAAGCGTCCAATGATGCCTTATTCATATAATTACAAGCCTATATTCTTAAAGCATGATACCAGTGACAAAAATTACTCGTCAATTATGCAAAAAAATACGACTATTACAACAAAATGGAGTGAATATTTAGCTAACATGATTTCAAATGACGATTATACAAAAGTTTACAATACTGCGATTAATTATGTTGAAAAACGTGGTTTAACAGATGTCATTGAATTCTATTCCAAATCTTATATAACAACAAAAGAAACACTCGGTGTTACTTATGGTTGGGCTCCAAATAGACCAGATTACAAAGAACCTGTTACAAGCAAAAACGGAGACTTAAGCAAATATGTCACAAGATAAAATTAAAGTAATTCTAGATACTGATATTGGTGACGATATTGATGATGCTTTTGCATTACTTTTGATGGTTGAATCTAACGCATTTGATGTATTAGGAGTGACAACAGTATTTAGAAATGCTTACAAAAGGGCAAAAATGGCATCATATTTGCTTAAAAATTTAAATAAAAATATTGATGTCTATGCCGGACTTGATAATCCTCTTGTTGCAAAAATAGAAAATATTGTTCAAAAAGAAATTCGTGACAAAGAAACTCTTGACGAAGATGGAAAATATCATCTTCCTCAATATATCGACAAGATGGATATGTCAAAAGTAAATGATAAAAATGCAGTGGATTTTATAATCGAACAAATACATAAATATCCATATGAAGTTGTTATTATTCCAATAGGACCATTGACTAATATTGCAACTGCATTTACAAAAGATCCTTCTATAATTCCACTTATTAAAGAAGTGAGAATTATGGGTGGGGGACTAGATTTGAATTTCTCTGAATGGAATATTTGGTGTGATCCTGAAGCTGCGCATATTGTTTTTAATTCAGGTGTAAATTTGTCTAGCGTAGGATTAAATGTAACATCTCAAACCGCATTAAACAAAGATTTTATCGAACAAATGAAGTCTTCAAAAGCCAAACCTGTTCTTCTTATTTATGACATGATGATGAAATGGTTTAAACATTATGAATTTACTTCACCAGTAATGCATGATCCATTGACTGTTGCATCATTTATTGATTCAAATATTTTAACTTTTAAAGAAGAACATATAAATATTTCTTTAGATAAACAAAGTTATGGTCGTTTCGTTGCCGACAAAAATCAAAGAAATATAGATAAATACGCCATAACAGTGGATAAAAATAGGTTTTTCAAACTGCTTAATGAAGTGGTTTTTAAAAATAAAATTCAATAATAGCAATGAAAGGAGAAAACTAAATGAAAAAAATTGCTAAGGTAGCGTCATTATGTAGCTTAATGTTGTTAGGCGGCGTATTGACTGTTACCACAATAAACTCTCCGACCCCCAATGTAGCCAGAGCAGCAGCGCTCGCTAAAGGTGATCTTGAAGGTGGTTGCGAAGTTAAAATGAATGCTGATGAAAATGTTGATGATACTGCGACATTTGTAATGGCTCTTAACGGAAAATACGATTTAAGTGGTGATGGTGTCTATATTCGTATGAAAAATTTGACAGCCACTGTAACACCTGTTTTGTTCTATATGAACGGACGCAATAATCATCGTGTGCAATTGAAAGCTAGTGCAACAATGTACAAATTCGATGAAAATATGGAGAATAAAACTGAACTTTTATCAAGAGAATTCGGTTCTTATATCATGCTTCCAGCGAATTTTGATGGTCACATTTATATTCCTTATTCAATTATGGAAGATACTTCTTGGTGGGGCGGAAATGCAAGCGCACCAACAATGACATATAACGATGTTTACGCCTTATATTTTGCTTGCACTCCTAAATATGAGGGATTTGCTCATTTTCAAATCGGAGATATTTTCTCAGAAAACGGAATTGGATTTGACGGAAGTGAAGTGCTCGACGGTGATTTCGGGAATTATTATAAAGCAGATTATCAAGGAACTTTCTGGACAATTTCACGCATAGATGGTGGAAAAACACCAGTTGAACCAGAATATGATTATTCACAAGTTGAATTCAAAGGCGATATTGACAAAAGTGCACAATTCCATATAAGTGGACAAGCTCCTGATGCATCTAATTTCACTTCAATGAATATTAAATTTGATTCAGAAGATAAAGATTTTTCTAATACTCATGATATTGTTTTTAGAGTCAAAAACTTTTCTTACAACTATCCATGTTTATTGACATTAATCGATGAAAATGGCAAAACTTCAACTTTAACAAGTGCTACATCAACCAAGCTTAAATTTTATGATGGGGAAAATTTTAAAAACTCAGCTGCAGGCGGCAATCCTGTATCAGTAATTATTCCTGAAATGCTTGATGGTTATATGATTATGCCAACTAGTGTGTTCCAAGGAAGTGCAGATTTGAGCAAAATTGTTACATTGAACATTAACCTTGCTGTTTATTACGATTATGGCTTTAATGTTGCTTTTGGTGACGCTTTTAAACTTGATAGCGAAACCTCAAAATTAAGTCAAATTCTTGATGTTGACAAAATGAACGACAACCAATTTGCTACAACATATACTTTAGCTGGTTTGACACAATATGGAATCATTGATCGCTATGTTGTTGATAAACCATCAGCCTGGATTGGTGATGTTAAGATTATTGATTCTTTAAATTATGAAGATGACGCAAAACTTAAAGCTAATGTTACATATGATATTGGAGATAATGCTTGTACATACAATAAACAAGATGATGGCGTATTTGTTCATGTTGGACCTTATGAAACAGGACATGCATATGGGTCATATATGTGTTTAGGAATGTTTGATAAAGGTGTTACAACTGATAGAAAAGTTATGACAAGAACAGTTAACGGCAATAAAGAATATGCCAAAGGCATAACAATGTATCTTAAAAACCTTTCAAGACGTGAAATTGGTATTAATTTACAATTTGATGAAACATCAACAACAAGCGCTGGAACAAGTGCTGAAAGATGGATTGTCAAGGGATATCCAGCAATTTATTATGCCTATGATGTTGTAAAAGATGAAAACTATTCATTCTTTGCTAAATCTGACCAAATTCAAATTCCTGTTGGATTTGAAGGTTATGTTCGCATTCCATTTGAATCATATCAAGTACCTGATTGGTGCCACGGAGATGCATTTAAAGGAACAGACGATGTCCTTAATCTTGATAATTTCACAGGTAACTTCTTCTTAACAAGTGACAATACACGTTACGAAGATCTTGAATTCTTTATCAAAAATATTGGTGTTTACTTTAATGAAACAAGTACTGGTTTCTTGACTAGCGAAAACACAATTAAAGCAAACATGGGCTTATAAGAGAGGAGATAAAAAATGAAAAAAATATTTCCAACAATGTTACTTGCTTCCACAGCATTATTAATGTGTGCTTGTGGAGATTCAAGTGAAGATACAACAACTGACACAAATACGAATACTACCACAAGTATTCTTCCACCAGAACCAGTTTACAAAACTCCTCATGGTAGTGGCGCTTTATTTATTGAAGAAGAAGGCTATATGTCTAATGATGCATCGGTTATTGAAGATGAAAATGTTAGATATGTTGCTTATGTTTCTAATGAAAATAAAGACGAAAACGTAAATTCTATTTTCGTCCGCAAAGGCGAAAAAGATGCTAGTGGAAAATATGTTTATAGCGAAAGAAAACTTGCTGTAAAAGCAGGAACCTGGGATAAACGTATTAGCGCTCCAAGCATTGTTAAAGGCGAATTCAAACTTGGCGAAGAAACTTATAAATATTTAATGGCTTACCAAGGCACTTCAAGTGATGAAAACTTTAATTATTCAATTGGCTTTGCATATACAAATGATGTTATGGGTGAATGGAAAAAAGTTGGAGAAACAGCTTCAGTCACTTATAATCCATCCATTCACGGAAATAATATATATGGAATGGGTTCACCAGAACTTATTAATATGGGTACAAGTGGCGAATTGATGCTATTTTATACTTGGGGTGAAGCAACATTTACATGTAGTGAAGTAAGAAAAGTTAATGCTTCAGATTTGTCTTCTATTAAGATAGATGGTCAAAGACAAATTCCTGTTAAAGGTTTACAAGATGGTGGAGAAAACCCAATTTTCGCGAATGCCGGATTTGCTTTCAATAATGACAAAACAATGATTTATACGGCTCGCGATGTTTATCCTCTTTCAAGCATTGCTCCAGGACATTCAAACAAGATTGAAGTTTCAAAAGCAAGCGCAAATATATTCGATAACATCACTCTTTCTTGGGATTCAGTAAAAACGGTCTTAGGTAGTGATACCATTATTGAAGACGATGCAAGTTCGTTAGGATGGGATGAACTTTATAGCGGCTCATTTGTCAAAAATGCTTATGGATATCTTGACGATTCAAAGGCACTTGAACTTGTTTATTCCGGACAAGATGAAAAAGATAGTTATGAAAACGATTATCGTTTCTCATCATTTGTTTGTTCAATGAATATCGACTTAAATTAAAATTATGAAAAAGAAAATATTAGCATTAATTTGTTTATCTTTTCTTTTAGTAGGATGTGATGGCTCTTCTAATGGAGGGTCATCTTCATCCTCTATAACCTCGTCTATTGATGGTGGTGATGGTTCATCAATTACAAGTGAGAAAAATGAAAAAGAATCATTTACACCTAAAGTAGGCGAAGTAAGAAAATGGTTTGATCATGGAACGATAGGTGAAGACAGATTTTACAATTATTGTCCAACAGTTTTTGTCGAAAATAATATTAAACATATCTATTATTGTTCAAATAAAATTGATGGAAATGTAACTGATTATGTCGCCTATAGAGAAGGAAAACTTGTCGATGATAAAATGGTTTATACTTCGACTGAGGATATGAAATATGTTTTAGGTCCTACGAAAGATACATGGGATTCACGACATACATGTGATCCAAGTGTTACAAAAGGCGAATTTAAATATGGGCAAGAAACATACACATATATGATGGCGTATTTAGGTTGCTTAACAAGCGATAATAGTAGAAACGAAGTCGGTATAGCGTTTTCTAAATCACCAGTTGGACCTTGGATTAAATATGATAAAAATCCTCTTGTTCCTTATGATCGTGAGTTAGCTGCATGGGGAACCGGTCAACCATCAATTTTGAGTGTCGATAATAAAGGCACAGTTGTTATTTTCTATTCAGTTGGCAATAAAACCGCTACATATACTGAGGTAAGAGAATACGATTTAAGCGATTTAGCTAATCCTATTTTAAAAAGAACAAAAAAACTTTCTACATATGGCATTGTCGGTGATTTATTAATTAACAACGCTGATTTCGCTTACGATAATGAAAGCAAAAAAATATTGATGATAAAAGGCAGACAACCATATGGAAAAGATGGTAAAACGCCTAATTTCATCGATGATACTTTAGATGTTTATGCTATGGACGACAGTCAATCAAGCAGCAAATTTGACGAAGTATTTAAAGGAAATAACGCAAACGATTGGGTAAAGATTGGTTCTATTAATGAAGATCTAACATCTTTTCCAAGAAATCACAACGCTTGTTTTGTTACAGATGAATTTGGCGGATTAGTAGAAAACGATCGCATTGAAGTTTGTTTTACAAGAAGCGATTATAGCGATTCTACTTGGGGATATTTATCAACATATAGATTATATTCAACATCAATTGAATTAACTTATAAGAAATAGAGGTATATTATGAAGGGCAGATATGTATTTTTACTTTTTCCGCTTCTTATAGGCGGATGTAATAATTCTTCAACAATAAGCGACGACACTTCTTCATCTGTCATTCCTTCTAAAAATGAGGAATTCACTCCTTTAGAAGGTGAAGTTAGAAAGTGGTTTGATCATGGAGTTGTTGGGGAAGATAGATTTTATAATTATTGTCCTTCAACTTTTGTTGAAAATGGTGTTAAGCATATCTTTTATTGCTCTAATAAGATGTTTGGAAATATAACTGATTATATCGCTTACAGGAAAGGCGAATATATCAATAAAGAGATTGTCTACACACCTGAAGAAGATATTAATTTCTTATTAGAACCTACCAAAGGAACATGGGACGCTCGTCATACATGTGATCCTAGTGTGATTAAAGGTGAGTTTAAATATGATAACGTTAAATATTCTTATTTAATGGCGTATTTAGGCTGTGTTACAAGTGATAACACTCGTAATGAAACAGGTCTTGCAGTTGCTAATTCTCCAGAAGGACCGTGGATTAAATGTGATAAGATTAATCCGATTTTAAAAGTTGCAGATGACAATAAACTTTGGGGAAATGGACAAAGCGAACTTATTAGTGTTGATAAAAAAGGACGAGTTATTATTTGTAATTCTTTTTCATCTCCTAATCTCGGTGGCGAGCAATGTTGGGAATATGATCTAAGCGATTTAAATAATCCTGTTTTAATTCGTGGAAAAGACCATATGAACACAAATGGAACCGCCAATGTTGATAAAAAAGATGGTGAAAAAGTAAATGCAAGTATTACAAATATTGGACTGGCGTACGATGAAGAAAACAAAAAAATTATTTTAGCTAAAGGTCGCTCACCATTCGCTAAAGATGGTCAATATCCAAATTTTATTGCAGACCAAATCGATGTTTTTTATCTTGATGATAGTGGCAATGAAAATCCTTTTGATGAATTATTTAAAAGTCAAAACGAAGCTCGTAATTGGCAATTCATCGGAACAATTAATGAAGATTTAACTGGTTTTAAAAGAAATCATAATACTGGTTTAGTTCGCGATCCATTTGGGAGACTTGTTGAAAAAGATAGAATTGAAGTTGCTTTTACACGTAGTGATTTATCAGATTCTGATTGGGGATATTTATCAACTTATCGTATATATTCAACTGCATTTAAGTTACCATATTTAAGTAAATAAAGTATGGCGAGTAGCAAATTTGAAAAACTATTAAATAGTAAATACTATCGTTTTGTTAAAACACTTACGTATTTATTGATACTAAACATTATATTTTGTTTAACTAGCGTTTTATCATTACTTGTTTTATTTTTTCCTGGACTCGTTAGTCTTCATACTTTGTCAAACAAAATGATGAACGACGAAGATATAAACCCTTTCTTAGATTATTTCAAAGAAATAAAAAAACAGTGGTCATTTATGTGGCGGCTTGAAGTCTTTGGGATGATAGTGGTTATTGTCTATTGCGTATTAGGATATTTCTATGCGCTTTATATTACAAACTATCAGAAAGATTGGTTTGTATTTATACCAATGATATTTCTAGCTGTTTTATTATTAGTTCTATTTGCTATATTAGTT
>JBNMLE010000012.1:0-28817 GCA_050874705.1 Bacilli bacterium | reverse complement strand
ATATAAAAGAAAACTAATACTTATACACTGTATAAACTTTTGTGATTTTTTTAAGAATAAAACCACTATTTAAAATTTGGCTCTTGATAATTGGATTAGTTTGTATAATTAGAAATAAAAATCGAGTTTTTTTACTCGATTTTATAACATGAATATTAATTTTAAATAAATATATAGATTTTTTAATTATTTATACTCAATTTTTGCGGTAAAGATGTTTGTTTCGCCAATTTTACCACAAACATATTCAACGCCATTATCTAAAGAAGAATATAAAGCTACTTCTTCGCCGCATTTAGCTTCGCGTTCATAGTTAATAACAATTGATTTAATATTATTATTCTTATGGAATTCAAGATCATGAAGGTCAGAAATATATTCAACATATCTTGTATTATTCAAATGACCATTTAAATCAACATCAGAATATCTTACTGTTCTTTTTTGATTAAATATTAATGAAGGAGGAACAACTTTTATTGGTAAAGGAATTTCTCCTTCAATATGTTCTTCAGCAAAACTATTATCGCCAAATGGATGAAAAACAATTTTTCTAGTATTTTGATTTAATACACACCATGTTGAAGACGCTCTTGCAAGCACATCACCTTTTTCATTTTCAATTTGGAAATATCTTGGAAACATAAACATCATATCTTTTCCAGGATATGTTTTAATTACAACTTGTTCGAAAAATGTTGGCATGCGATCAATATCAACTTGATAACGAGTTATTACCCACATTAATTCTTCTTTTGAGATTTCTAAAACACCATGGCCTAAAGCTTCAACACCTCTTGTAGCAGCTTCCTGCATCATACGAAATAGACTTGATAATTTTAATTCGAAATTCGAATCGACATCAGAACACTCAATAGTAAATTTTTTAATAAACATAACAAAGATATTTTAATATAAATATTAACAAAAACAATTGTTCTTTAGTTTTTAATAGAATTGGCATACTCAATCAATATAGTTATGCCATTTTGTCATATAAAAACATTTTCGATATGCCAAATATCATTTTTTAATTTCAAAAACTATGAATTATATTCCAAAAAATAACAAGAAAAGGAGGCGCATATATTCAATGCACCCCCTAAAAATTCAAAGCTTTTTAGATTTTAAATTTTATTAATTATTGAACTATATTGTGCCCAAGAAGCATTAGCCTTATATGAATCAACAAATTCTTCAGGAACATATATTGCTTCAAGATTAACATTTTCAAATGCGTTAGCCCCTAAAGTAACTACTCCAGCATATTCAAGAGTTATATTTTTAAGTCCTGAATTTGCGAATGCTTTAGAAGCAATTGAGCGAACATTTTTTGGAAGAACTATTTCTTTTAAAGATGTTGTTCCTTCAAACATATTCGCGGTAACTGAATTTGCATTACTATGTGTTGATAATGTAACACTTGTAAGAGAAGTACAATACTTAAATATTTGTGTCGCTAAAGCTTTACAAGTATTTGGAATAATAACGTTTTGTAAACTTGTACAACCTGAGAATGCACCTTCACCAATATCTGTAAGATTTTTACTTAATGTAATGTTATTAAGATTGCTACATCCAATAAATCCATATTTATTAATTGTTAAGAAGCTATCAGGAAGTACAATACTAGTTAAAGAAGTACAATTAGCAAACATTCTTTCTGTAATTGTTTTTGAATTATTTGAAAGTTGGACATTTGCTAGATTATGACAATCTGCAAAAGCACCTGTTTCAACGCTTCTAACAGTATTTGAAAGAGTAATGCTTGTTAAAGCTTCACAATTTGTAAATGCATTTCTTCCGATTGTTTCAATATTAGAATTTCCAAAATTAACATTTTTAAGTTTTAAAGCGTTTTCGAAAATTGATGGAGGAAGAGTTTTAAGTGAATAATTATTATTTATTGTATTTTTATATTCTTCTTTTGCAATTTTATCAATGTTTTTAGATAAATTAATTGTTTCAATGGATGTACCTGTGAAAAGTTTAGATTCACTATTACTACCACCTAAACTTTGAAGAGTAACTGGAATAGAAACTTCATTTAAATTTGAAATTGTTTTCTTTGTTTCATCCATCAAAATAATGGAATTAAATTTTGGTGAATTAGTAAATGTTCCAGCTTCAAAATTAACAATACCTTGATAAGAACCACCTGTTTGCCATCCTGCTTCAACAACTTCACCATCTTCGCTAGTATAAGCGGAAACATAGGAGTTCTTTTCAGTGCCATTTAAATTATCATAAACATAAATTGATTCAAGTTCAGGACAATTAGCGAAAGCACCTTGCTTAATGCTTGTAACATTAAATGGAACTTCAAGTGTTTTAATTTTTGTGCCATTAAATGCATTCATGCCGATGTAATCAACTTTTGAATCAGCGCTATATTCACTATTATCAAATTTAACTTCAGTAAGATTTTCACATCCATTAAATAAATAATCTGAAATATATTTAAATCCTTCTGGAATATTTACTTTAGTGATATTACGGCAATATTCAAAAGCGTTGCTTCCGACATAATCTAGATCTGAATTAAGGGTGATTTCTCCATTAATCGCAGAATAAGAAAATGCATTGCTTCCAATATGATTAACTGATGTTGGAATATCAATATTTTCTAAACTTGCACATCCAGAGAAAGCATAATCGTCTATTTTAGTTAATCCATCATGAAGTTTAACTTCACTTAATTGTTCACAATCTTGGAATGTTGAATCATAGATTTCGCTAAAATTTGATGGAATTTCTGCATATGTGAGATTCTTTTGGTTTTTAAAGACACCAGAAGACATATTTACATATTTGCTTAAATCAACAACTGTGCCATTACTAGAAGTATTATCTTCGCCTGCCACTACTTTGGCAGGGAAATCCATCTCACCTTTATAGGTATAAAGCATATTGCCAACAGCAACTTCACCATCTTCTTGGTTTTCAAGCCATAAAGTATTTTCAAATGCTTGTGTTCCAATTGATTGAATATTTTCTGGAACATTAAATGAAGAAAGGTTTTCACAACCATAGAAACATTCGTCTCCGATAGTTGTTAAAGATGCAGGAAATGTAACTGATTCAAGTTCTGTTCTATCTTTAAAAACTTCATCAGCAATTTCAACGACTGGTTTATCGTTAAGTTTATTTGGGATTCTAAAATGAGCTGGTAAAATAGCGTCATCTTTAACAGAATCAATTCTTACTCCAACATCGTTTTTATCATATTGATATGAATAAGTGAATAAATCGATATTATCGTAATCAAGAAAGATTTTTGAAATTGTAAAATAATAAGTTAAGGCAACCGCTGTTGCGGCAACAAGAGATATTGCTGAGACAAGGATAATTTTTTTCTGTTTTCTTTTAGGATCAACAGGAACTGGTTTTGGTTCAATATATTCCATAAATTATTTGCCTCCTTTTTCTTTAATAATATTTTTATATTCTTCTAATTCTTTTTTATTACATCTAACATAATGACCTTCTTCAACTTCATATAATTGAGGAACATCATCATATCTATAGTGATGGTCAAAAGGATTATAAGTAATAATTTTCTTATCTTTTTCAATTTCAGGATCAGGTAAAGGAATTGCACTTAAAAGAGATTTTGTATATGGGTGAAGTGGCATTTCAAATAACCTATTAGCGGTTGTAAGTTCCACTAATTTACCACCATAAATGACACCAATACGATCTGAAATGTATTTAACAACAGATAAATCGTGAGCAATAAACAAAACTGTCATATTGCTTTCTTTTTGGAATTCCTTAATGAGGTTAAGAACTTGAGCACGAATTGAAACATCTAACGCGGAAATAGGTTCGTCGGCAATGATAACTTCAGGTTTCATAAGCATTGCGCGAGCAATACCAACACGTTGACGTTGACCACCTGAGAATTCATGAGGATAACGTCTAAGATGTTCTGGTCTAAGACCGACTCTGCGCATCATATCTTCGACTTTAAGAAGTCTATCTTCTTCATTTTCATACATATGGAATGCGCGTATACCTTCAGAAACGATATAGTCAATATTCGCACGGTCATTAAGTGAAGCACTTGGATCTTGGAAAATCATTTGAATTTTAGTTTTAAGTTCACGTGCTCTTTTACGGCCAATATTACCGGAGATAAGATGTCCGTTATAACGTATCTTTCCTTTTAATATAGGAATAATACGCATAATAGAACGGCCGACTGTTGTTTTTCCAGAGCCTGATTCTCCAACAAGGCCAAAAATTTCACCGCGTTTAATAGCAAGAGAAAAATCTTCAACTACAACGCGTAAATCTGTTCCTCTTTTAAAGCCGATGTCAACATGTTCCATTGTGATAACATCTTCTTTATTACCAACAATATCTGATAATGGTTTATCATCAGCTTCTTTATATTTAGAGCCATCTTTTTTATTATGAGCAAGTTTATCACCTGGATCATAAATGTTAGCTACATCAAGATAGGTTTTAATTTCATCATTTTTCATCTTTTTTACCTACCTCTCTTTGTAATTCTTTTGCAGCATTATCCATGCGTTCTCTTAAATTTTGAATAATAAGAGGTTTTTCAACCTTTGGAGCACGTGGATCAAGTAACCATGTTTTAGCGTAATGAGTATCATTAATCTTAAACATAGGTGGTTCACTTACATAATCAATTTTCATCGCATAATCATTTCTAAGAGCGAATGCATCACCGATGATTTCACTTGTAAATGCAGGTGGATTACCTTTGATATAAACAAGTGGTTCTTCTTTTGTTCCAAGTTGTGGAAGAGAAGATAAAAGCGCCCAAGTATATGGATGTGCAGGTTCATAGAATATGTCTTGAGCAGTACCATATTCAATGATTTGACCACCATACATAACCGCAATACGATCAGCGACATTAGCGACAACACCAAGGTCGTGAGTAATAAATATTGTTGTCCATTTATATTCAGCTTGTAATTCTTTAATTAATTGGAGAATTTGTGCTTGAACTGTAACATCAAGAGCGGTCGTAGGTTCATCACAAATAAGAATTTCAGGTCTACAAGCAAGAGCGATAGCGATAACAACACGTTGTCTCATACCACCACTATATTGGAATGGATAATCTTTCATTCTTTTTTCTGGTTCAGGAATGCGAACTTTGCGGAGAAGATTGATGGCTTCTTCGTGAGCTTGCTTCTTAGTAAGTCCATGATGCAGTCTTAACACTTCTTCAATTTGATAACCAATTGATAAAAGTGGATTTAAAGATGTCATAGGATCTTGGAAAATTGTGGCTATTCTTTTGCCGCGAATGCCTTTCCAATCTTTTGATGATTTTAATTTTGCTAAATCAATACCATCAAACATGATTGAACCATTTGAAATAAATCCATTGCTTTCAAGCATACCAGTAAATGTTTTTGTAAAAACTGATTTACCTGAACCTGATTCACCAACTATAGCGAATGTTTCACCGCGTTTAATATCGATGGAAATGTTACGAATAACATTCATCTTCTTACCGTGGGAATAAAAGCCAACACATAGATTTTTAACTGATAATATATAATCGTTTTCTTTTTCCATAGTGACTCCTTTCTAACGGTGATTCTTCGGGTCTGTAGCGTCGGCTAAAACAAGACCAAGATAGAAGAATGAAACAGTTAATGGTACAAGTACTATAAGCGGTACTATTAATAAGTTAGGATTGTCGAGCCATTCACCAGTTGATGTAACATCAGTCAATAATTGACCAAGTGTAATTTCACCACCATTGGAGAATGAGAATGATAAACCGAAGAATGCTAGACCAACTTCACTTGATATAGCGGCAGGAATTGCAGTTGAAACAACTGTAACAATGACGCTGATAAGATAAGGAAGAAGGTTATGAACAATCATCGCTTTTGATGAACTACCAAGTGTTTGAGAAGCGATATTATAATCACGGTTACGGATAATGATGATTTGGTTACGAATAAATCCTGCAAGACCCATCCATCCAAACATACATAAAAGTAAAACAATAACCCAGAAACTTGGTTTTAAAAATTGCATCAACAAGAAATAAAGTAATAAATCAGGAATATTGCTAATGAAGTTTCTTAATTCAATCATAATTGGATCAAGTTTTCTAAAATATCCCCAAAGTGAACCCATTAAAATACCAACAAATGTATTAATAAGGGCGACGACTGTAGCAAGGACTAATGAACGTCTAGTACCAACCCAAACGCAAGTCCATAAGTCTAAGTTTTTATATTCTTTTAATGTTGAACCACCTGTACCAAACCAGTTAACTTCGTTCCAACCAAGGTTAGGTGCAAATTCTTCATGGTTAACGCCATAGAATTCATGATAGGACATCATTGGTCCAAAAATTGTAAAGAAAATAATAACAAATAAAAGCACCATGCAAACAATTGCTAATGGTTTTTTAAATAATTGTTTTATCGTTTCACGCCAATAAGAATAAGGAGCGGAAGATAATTTCTCAATATTTTCATCAGAAGCACCAACAACAGTAAATAAGTCTTCAACGTTATGATAAACTACTGAATCTAAGTCTTTAACATTATTATGTGTCATAAATCCTCCTTCCTATTCATTTGAGAAGCTAACACGAGGATCAACAATTGCTGTAACAATGTCACCTAAAAGATAGCTTAAAATTGAAATTAAAGCTGAAACGATAATAATACCTTGAAGAGCATAGAAATCGCTCTTATTAACAGCGTTAACTAAAAGTCCTCCAAGACCATTAACGCTATAAATCTTTTCAAGATAGAATGTTCCAAGTAATGCACCCAATATAGCGGATGGAATTGAACGAATTAATGGAACAATTGCGTTTCTTAAAACATGTGTATAAAGAATTCTATTTTCTGAAAGTCCTTTTGCACGAGCAAATTTAACATAATCAGAATTGAATTCATCAAGCATAAATCTTCTAACCCAAAGAGCAATTCCCGCCATACCAGTAAAGCCCATTGTTAAGGCTGGAGGAAGTAATGATAAGAAATTGTTTGGATCATATGTTCTTGGAAGTCCTATGAGAGTACATAGAATAACCATCCAAATGTAGTAATATGCAACACCAGGTATTGCATCGATAGAAATAATATAAGTTTTGCCTATTTTATCAAAAACACCATCTTTGTGTTTGGCCATTAAAATGCCTGCAGGATATCCTAAGACAATTTCAACAACAACAGCAATAATACCAATTTGGAATGATATGCCCATACGTTCTCCAATAACGTCTGTGACATATTTTCCAACATCTCCTTCGAGGAAGAAAATTCTTCCCAAATTCATCAATGTGACGCGGCAGTCTTTGGTCGTAACGATATAATGAACAGTGTCATTAACTACTTCTGTTCCATATTCAGTTAAACAAACAGTTTTAGGGAATGGGAGAATATTAAAGAAATATGTAATTAAGTCTAAGAACCAGTTATCAGTAATTCCTAAATCAGCTTTAATATTTACGCATTGTGCCTGTCTAATTTGTTCATTCATTTTTGACCAGTTTTTAATAACTTGAGAACAAAATTCTTCACCACCATTGAATTCAACTTTAAATCTAATTAAGAAGAATGTGGCGGTAATAGCAAGAAGGATAGATATCAAAGCACTTCCGATACGTCTTAATGAATACATTAATAATGGATGACCGAAAATGTTTTGGATTTTTGGTGAATGCTTAAAGATGACTTTATGACCGACAAGTTCGACAAATATAACAAAAATTGCAATGAGCGCAATTAGAGTATATCCAATAATGTAAGTGGCCATTTAAGTTCCTTTCTAACAAGTCAAAGGACTGGCAATGCCAGTCCTAAGACCAATTTTTTAATTAGTTATCAAATGCTGGGTTGATGGTATTGTTACCAACTTCAGCAAGAGCTTGTTGTTTGTTTTGTGCTTGAAGAGCACGAGCGTCTTTACGATCTTGTCCAGTTGGAATTTCGTCAAGTACCCAAATACCAACTAAGCTATTTTTAGCAAGACCATAGCATGCATCTGGATTTTCATATCCACAAGCACGAGACACGCTAGCGGTCCAACCTTGTGTAGACATATATACAGGCTTCATTGTGTAAATATCATTAATGAGCATGTATTCAGCAGCAGCAAATTTTGAGAAACGTTGTTGATCAGAGTCTGTAATATCGGCACCTTCATCTACAAGTTTTGTGAATTCATCGAGCATATGACCTTCATCTTTCTTAAGGCTTCCATCAACTAATCTATAGTTATCGAAGTCTATAGTGTTACCAGTCATTTTTGACATTTCACCACTTTTAACATAACAGTGAACATATGTTAATGGATCAGCGTAGTCACCAACCCATCCCCACATTGCCATTGTGTAATAACCATTATTAGCAATATTGCTCCATGTGGATTGGTTTGTAATCTTATTGTGAACCATTTCAAAGTAAGGATAATGACCTTCTTTTGCTCCTAATTCTGTACACATTGGACGATCTGGGTTTGCTCTATTAGGGTTAATTGTGCAACCATTTGCTCTTTCATTGAATGATTGAATCATGAGTTGCTCATTGCCAAGAGCTTCAGCGGAAATACCACCAGCACCAAGATAATCAATGACGATTGGGAGTGAAAGGCTTCCGAATGAGCTATTGTAATCTTCAACAGCTTTAATAGCGTCTTCTCTTAATGTCTTAACTGATAACCAAGGTGTATCAGCGGCAGGTTCATCAACGAAGTTAGAACCAGAGATTTGTTGAGGTCCGACAAGTTCTTTTGCTTTTTCAAGTGTTATGCCTTTTTGTTTTGCATATTCATCATAATAGAAATCGACATAATCTTTTCCATATTCGTCATAGACATATCCACGTGGTGTGAATGTGTTCATAGCGTATTGGTTCTTGTCATCAACATAGAATTGATCGTTATAAACTGACAAATCGATACCATTAAGAATGAGTTTACGAACTTCTCTAATCTTTAATGCTTCATTTGTGTTTTTAATTGTAGCGGCTTTTTCTTCATCGCTTCTAATTCCAAGATCGTCCCAATATGTTGCATTAGCGTATGATGCTGATTCAGTTGAGCGGTTGATGTTCAAGTTGAAGTGATATGTATAGTCAATATCAGTCATTTCACGTGAGTTAACTTTATCACTTGCAGGATTTTCCATTGTTCCTGTTCCATCTTCGCCAGTGATATACATCTTCCAACCAGTTTCATCTTTTTGGTTTAATGAGAAGCCATCAACTTCATTTCTATCGAATGCTTCACGCATATCTTTGTAGCTTGTTGAAGTATCGACAACTTTATAGTTAACAGTGCCAATATGAACGTTTTCTTTGTTGTAATATTTTTCGTTCTTTTGATAAGTAACTTTATTGGATTGGAATTCAGTGATATAGAATGCACCGCAGTAAAGCATATTATCAGCACTTGTTCCGTATTTAGTTCCTTTTTCTTTGTAGAAGTTTTTGTTTGTTGGAGTATATGGAGTGTAGGTTAACATTGTTGGGAAGAACTTAGCGGATGTACGAAGTGTATATACGAGTTCTCCTGCATCATTAACTTTTACACCAACACGTTCAAAGTTAGCGATCTTAGTAATATCAGAACCTGAAATTGGTTCATCTGGTTCATGACCACTGTATTCTTTAACGAGTTCAGTCAATTTAGCGGCTTGAGCGTTGTAATTGCCTTTTAAATCTCTATAACCTTCTTTTCCTTCAGCAATGTTTTTGGTCATCATTGTGTAGCAATAATATTCCCAAGCATTGTTGACGAATAAAGTATACATGTAATAGATTTCAGAGCTGTTATTATAGTCGAGAACTAATTTCGCTGTTTGGACGAAATCCTCTGCTTTAACAAATTGCTCTTTGTTTTTGTATTTATAAATTTCTCCCTTGTTGTTTACCCATGGGACATCATCGCGAACTACAAATCTGAATTCTTTATTGTCGCTTGATTTATATGCTTTAGTAGCTAAATTTTTGCGAAGAATTCCGTAATTATCATTCATTACAAGCGTATCGAGAACGTTAGCAATATGTTGAACGTTTTCAGCACTTTGAGATACTGATGGGTTAAGTGTTGTAGGCGCAGAACTGAGGTAGGCATTGTAAACTGATTTAGCGGTTTTGCCATTCATATATGGGCCTGTAACTGGATAGGTGTCATAACCTTTGCCGCAGCTTGATAAGAGTAATGCTCCGAGCATAAGTAATGGTGCACCAATTCTTTTAGTCTTGTTCATTTGCTTAATCTCCTTTCAATCTTAAAAGATTGTGTTTAATATATCATTTATGAATAGTTCGTTCAATGTTAAAAAAATATTATAAATATTGCTAAAAAAATAATTCTTATAGAAATATTTCTTATAATGAGAAAAATTATACTAAAAATATATTAGAAAAAATACTTAATAATAAAAGTTAAAAATATAATTTTAATGCCGATATAATCGAACATATTTTATAAATGCCAGCAAGAAAGAAAATAACAAAAATTAGTTTTACATTTTATAGAAACAAAAAATCAGTTTTGAAAATATAAAAAAAGACAACGCATTTCAGCGTGTCTAATGGGCTCTTAAATCAACTTATTTGCTAATCAATAATGAGATAAAATACCAAATAAGACCCACTACTAAAGATGATAAACCACCCAAAAATAAAGGGCAAAATATCTTCCAAGCAGTTTCAATATTTGTATCTGGAAGAGGGTTATTCCAGTTCTTTGTTTTATGTCTTATTTTTGCTCTATATACATCTTGAATAATAAATCCAACACCAAACACAACAATGCCAGAAAACATAAAAACATAAAATATATATTGAAGTGGCCATTTCGCTGCATCATTTAATGCAAAATATGGGATCACCGCTACACAAGCAATTACAATAAGAATTGCTAGAGCAATAATATAGTTATACCAACGTGAGAATGCTTTTTTCATACTTAATATGTTAATGCACATGCAATATTAAATCAAAACTAAATATTTTTAATATATAATATTATTGTTATGTCAAATCCAAATCTAAAAGAAAATAAGTTCAAAAGATTTATAGGTGTTATATCAAGAAATATTATTAAAGCTATATCCCCTACAATATATGTAAAAGAACAATATAGATATATAACTCATCATAAATTGAATTTAAATAACCCTATTCGCTATACTGAAAAACTTCAATATTTAAGACTATATGTATATCCAAAAGATGATCTTGTTAGTAAATGCGCATCAAGAGATGGAGTAAGAGAATATATAAAAGAATTAGGTTTTGAAAAATATCTAATTCCAATTTATGGTGTTTTTGATAATTTTGATGAAATAGATTTTTCTATTCTTCCAAATAAATTTGTTATGAAATGCACCCACGCATGTGCATTTAATAAAATTGTTTTGGATAAAAATAATTTAGATATTAAGAAGCTTAGAAAACAATTTAATAAATGGTTAAAAATCAATTATGGAAATAAGACAGTTGAAAAACATTATTCAAAAATCAAGTCAAGAATCATAATTGAGCAATATATTGGAGACGAAAATAATCTTCCACTTGAATATAAAATTCATGTTTTTAATGGAATAGCAAAATCTCTTTATGTTGTTTCAGGAAGAGGAAAAGATATCAGATATAACAACTATTATATTGATTGGACTCCATTTGATGGTTCACAGTTTAATGGTTGGAAAAAAACTAATTATCCTTTAAATAAACCAGATAATTTTGATGAAATGGTCTTTCTCGCGGAATCACTTGCTAAAAATTTCCCATTTGTGCGAGTTGATTTATATAACATAAATGGAAAAATATATTTTTCTGAAATGACATTCACACCAGCGAAAGGAACACTTATCTTAGATGATGATAAATGCGACTTTGAAATGGGAAAATGGCTTGATATAAATAAATATTTAAAATCTAATTCCAAATAGAATCAGGAAGCATCATTTCATATAGCATTAACGCAAAATGAGGATTATTTTGATCATCTTTATCATCCACTGGTGTTCCATATTTAGAAATATCGCTCGTGGAACCATTAATAGAATTCAAACTAAAATCAATTGAAATAGCAACAACATCTTCAATATATTTTTGATACTCTAAACCGAGCACATCGATAAAATAAAATACCATTAAAGAAGCTGCTCCATGAGTATTAGAAGGAACTTTAAGATTATTAATATTAATTTCAATTAAATCATTTTCTTCTTTTAAAACATTATGTTTATAAAATTTAACATTTAGATTTATATCCGCGAGAGAATATTCAAACCCTTCACAAGATGTTTGACCTCTAAGCGATAAAGCAAAATATTTTGCCTCCTTAAGCTCTTTTGGAAAGAAGGTTGAAAATCCTGTTTTATTAATTTGTACCCTACTTTCAGCGTAATATCCATCACATCTAACTCTTCCATCATAAAGTCTAGACAAAAATCCATACGCAAAAGATTCATCAATTGAAATCAAATTTTTCGTGGGCCCATAGCCCACTCCAAAATCATCATGAGGAATATCATCATTCCATTCAAGGAAAGTTGATTGTTCATTTCCGTCTTTATCTTTATAAAAATATGTTTGATCAGTAGGATTAAGTCCTTCAATAAATCCATTTCTCGATGGAGAAGATATATGCGTCACTGATGAGGCATCTTTTTTAATTACATTACCGATTTTTAATTTATCAACATTATTATGTTCAAGATAATAATTTGTTTCAAAATTTCCAGTATCATATGCTCCACCTATATAAAGCTCATTTGTCTTTGAACAACCGCTTAATAATAATGGAAGTAAAACAAAAGTTAATAATCTTTTATTTTTCATTTTGTTTTTCCTCCTTTTTATTAAATATAGGCACATAAATTGTTCCTAAAATAAATAACATCACCATTGATAATGGGCTTCTAAAAAATGACATATAGTTAGATGTTTCATGAACAATAGGAGTTATATCATTTTCAAAAGTTGAGTACATAAAATATGTTAACAATATTCCGATACTTAATACTTTAATAACACTAGAATCTTCACTCTTCTTTAAATATTTAAAAGCAAACAAAACATAAAGAGGGACCATAGCTAATAAAATTAAGAAAGCAAAAAACCCACTTTCTTTAATAAGTTCAATTTCAAACATTTTAGTGTTAATAAGTATTACTTGCTGCGTTTCATAATATAGACTTGAATCAATAAAACCAAAAAGGTTATAAGGGTAAAAAGCTTGTCTTAATACTTTATTAACTCCATCTACAATTCTATTTCCGTTAAATAATCTATTTAATAAAGCATTAGAAGATATAAATTCATTAAAAGATGCATTTACATTATTAATAATCATTAAAAGGAAGAAGACTACTAAAAGAGAGAATATTATTAATAAAGCAATCTTTGCTGCTTTTACAAATATTTTATTATCTTTTAGAAATCTATAACATAAAGCAAAAACTATTATAGGAACAATAAATAAAAGCGCCCATAGATTTGGAATAGATATTAAATAAATTAAACCCACTAAACCAATACTTAAATATATTAAAAATTTCCTTAAATCTTTTTTAGGATTAATAAATAATAAAGCTCCTAAATATGAAGACAATATAACTCCATATGCACCAGTAAAAAGAGTGGACATTTCTTTCATGGAAAAGCCCATTAGCCATCCTGTTTCTTTTGTGATGTCATATCTTATCGTATCATAATAATATATCGGAGTGTCTTTATAAATAACTGCATAAAATAGACCATAATTAGCCCATGAATAAATCATGGATATAACCACTAATAAGGCCATAGAAGCTCCAATAACAATTAGACATGTTTCCTTATTAAAAGATTTGATCTTATTAGAAACTATTCCCATTATAAAAAATGAATTAATGCCTAATAAAACTAAAATATTTAATAATGTCTGCCCTTTAAATAAATTTCCAAATGAAACAAAAAAAGAAAGAAGTAACATTGGAACAAAAAATATCAATAATGATTTAAATTCATCTTTCTCAAATTTATTATAACTTTGAAATATAGCAAATATAGAAACCACTACTCCGACACTATAAAAAACCGCATTAATAGATCCTAAAGAAAAAGATGTCACCGCTAAAACTTCTAAAATAAGAAAAGCAGTCAATGAATCTAAATTTTTAAGTTTGCTTATAAGTTTCATCGCTATAAATTATATATCATTTATGATATGTTTCGTGTGAATAAATTTTAAAGCCTCTATATATTTGTTCTAACAAAATGAGTCTTGTCATTTGATGAAGAAATGTCATTTTTGAAAGCGAAAGCGAATCATTAGCCCTTGCTTTAAGTTCATCAGAAAGTCCGTAGCTTCCACCTATAAGAAATGTTAAATTGCTTCCACCTATTTCAAGCTTTTTAATTAAGTAAGAAGAAAACTCAACTGAATCATATTCTTTCTTATTCATATCAAGGGTGATTATATAATCACTATTTTTGATATGTTCTAACGCTCTTTTCCCTTCAATATCTTTTGCTTTATTAATATCGCTTTGATTTGGGTTATCTTTTATTGGAGAATCATTTACTTCGATTATTGAAATATTCGCATATCCTTTAATGCGTTTAAGATACTCATTAATACCTTCTTTTAAATAATTTTCTTTAATCTTTCCAATGGCAATAATTTTAATATTCATAACATTATTATCTTACACAAAATAAAAAGGTAATACCAAATTGATATTACCTCTTAAAAAGTTATTTACTGTTAGTAGATTCTATCAACGCTGATTTCAAGATTATCATTGTCGTAATTATAGTCAACAGTAACTAAATAATTACCAGAATAATTTACTTTAAAAGCTGCTTCACATGCACTAGAAGTAGAGCTAGCGAAATATAAATCGAAATCATCACCTTTGACAAGGTTATTATATCCAAAATATTGAGTTTTATTGCTTAATTCAATTGCATAATTGTAATTCGCATTTAAAGTAACAATTCTTTGGAAATAATGTTCTGATTCATTTTTTGTTTCTTGGCGGCGCACTAATGTTAAATCAATTAGGCTTTGGTCATCAAGATGTGAATCATCTGTAAAAGAATGAAATAAAGCAGTTACAATTTCATGTTCTTTAAATGTATCTACTGGAAGTTCAATACCACCATTATTTTCATAATATATGACACTGATAGACTTTCCGTTAGAAACAAGAATTGGGTTTTCTAAGACATTGCCATAGCAATCTTCTAATTGATATGTGTCAGAGGATGATGCATACGAAATTAATCTCCAAACATTATTATCTTTTTTGTATTTAATTACTGTGTTGTTATCAATTTTCACCGGAACTTTATTATCTTCAGTTGTTGAATCAGGTTTTGCATATGGGAATTTAATATTTTCAAAATTATCAAATGATGTTGTTCTAATAATTTTATACATCATTGAATCGTTACCCATCATATTATCACCATCAGAGAAAAGATCTGAAAAATCATTAACGAACTCAGTCACTAAATTGCTGAACATGTAATTCTTTAATGTATATTCCGCCGATTTTGATGTTGCGGATAGTATTGAAGTTGTGCTTACATAATTATTCTTCTCATTCACTTCTCTGTTTTTAATTGAATAATAGTCAGATCCTTCGTCTTTTTCAGCGTAATAATAATTCGATATATTTGCATCAATCGCTTTAACGCCTTGACTTGTTTGAACATATACTGCTTCATTAGTTTTAACAATATTATTGTCAAAATATTTAACATAAGCATTTCTTTCAATTTTTAAATTGGATTGAACTTCCGCTAAAGCGTCAGATTCATAAGTTTCCATTGATTGCTTAGTATAAACGCTTTTAATATTTGTTATTCCAGCCGCAGCAATATTAAGGTTATATTCTGCAATATCTGTATCATAAGCTATTAAATTATTGGGAACATTAAATGCTGCAGCAAATTTTGCATCATCGCTATTTCCACATCCAGCAAGACAAGTTGCTATAACTAACAAAGGTAATATTTTTCTAATTTTCATCGTTCTTGCCTCCTTAATTTATGTTTCCATAGATAAGTGAAATAGTGAAACTGATAACATTTTGATCTTCATCAATAACTATTTCCACTAAAGCATTAAATGTTTCTGTTGGATGAATATGACCATTGCTATTTTCAAGCAATCCATCTGGAACATTTATCGCGGTAAGATCTTCCCATTTATATTGATCATTACCATCATAACCTTCAAGATAGAATGAATAATCATATGAATTTGATAATTCAATTATTCTTGAATATGTGTGAAGTGAAGGATTTTCATTAACACCTTCATCTTCAAACAAATGAGAGTGCATACTGCTTATTAATTCGCCTGTCTCATGATTGAATATAGTTACATAAAATTCAGAACGTTCTTTGTCCACACTATATTCTGGAACTTCATAGTCACCATTATCATCATATAAGAATATTTTTGCGTCTTTAGATTCAGCTATTGTAGCGGGCTTTTCAAGAAGATTACCGTAAAGATCAACATCAAGTGTTGAGCGGTTTACTGTTGCATATGAACTTAAAATATATCCTTTTTTAGCATCTTTTTTAATTTTGATAATAAGTTCAGTTAAGTTTTGAACAACTAAAGTTCTTGTCTTATCTTCAGGTGCGATAGGATTGTCCTTTTGTTCTTTGGAATTGGCACGCTTATAAGCATAATAATCATCACCATATTTATAAAAGTCACTTGTAGGAATAGTGTCTATTTCAAGCTGGGATATTTTATAAGAATCCCATTGCATAGGAAGATCATTTTCATCATTTGCAAAATCGGTTTGAGAAATATAATTCTCTTCAGTTTCTTTTACTCCTGAAATTTCACCATTGATTTTTGAATAGTCGTGCATATAAAGATCGTATGCATCAGGAGTTATATCTTTGTTTGATTTTTTTACATACGCTAAACTGCCACCTGTCATTGATATGCCCATATTTTTCCCAGCATATTCAATTTTATAATTCGCGGTTGTTTTATTTTCAAAAACGCAATTGTTGTAAAATCTAGCATTATTATTAGCTTCAATACAATATTCATTAGTGCCAAATTCTAGCGTTGAATCTTCAAATGGTGTACCTTTGAAATATTCATTTGATTCTTCTTCTTTTGTGTATTGATTGTATCCTGTGATGTATTTTAAATTCTTGGTCACAATGTTAGATACATAGTTTGCTTCCTCTTCACTTACCATTACTAAACCAGAAGGAATAGTAAAGCAATCCGCAAATGTTTGACCGCAGCCTGCTAGAAGAGTGCCGCAAGCAACCAATAAAGAAAGCGAAATTGTTGTTTTCTTATTTTTCATATTATTCACCTCACTTTTATTCTAACAATATATAAAAAATTAAAAAAGTGTAAAAATTGTGCAACAATTATTTTAATTTTCATAGTTGTGATATGATAAAAATCGTTATGAAAAAAGTAATTGTGTTTGATTTAGATGGAACATTGATAAATTCACTTGAAGATCTACACATAGCGGTGAATTATGCTTTAAGAGTTAATAATTACCCATTAGTAACAATAGAACATACTAGAAAATCAATCGGTGATGGCGTTGCTATGCTTATGAAAAGATCTGTTCCAGTAAATACAAATGAAAAAGATTATAAAAAAGCATTAAAAGATTTTGAAGATTATTATCATATTCATAGTCAAGATCACACAAAACCATATGAAGGTATGCTTGAAACATTAAAGATACTTAAATCGCATTCTTTCCTTTTAGCGGTATCCACGAATAAGATTGAAGATGTTGCCAAAACAATAGTGAATAACTTCTTCCCTAATATATTTGAAACTATATGTGGAGATAATGGTATTAGAAATAAAAAACCATCACCTGATTCAATAATAGAAATTAAAAAAAGACTTAATCTTAATAATGAAGATCAAATCTATTATATAGGTGATAGTGAAGTTGATTATTTAACCGCGATTAATTCAGGTGCCACTCCTATAATTGTTTCATATGGATATAGAACAAAAGAAGAATTATTAGCAAAAGTACCAGGTAATGTAAAAGTTGTTAATAACTGTAAAGAATTAACCGATATACTTAAATAATTTATTTATCAACGCCATATACCTTTTTAGCGACATTAAATGCCGCCCAAGCATTTGGCCAGCCAGCATAGAAAGCAATATGTGTTATTAAAGCAGACATTTCATCTTTACTAACACCATTATTCTTTGCATTAGTAATATGATATTTAAGAGAACTATCTGTTATACCTTTTGTTATTAAAACAGTTAATGTAATAATGCATCTAGTTTTAGTATCTAGTTTTTCATTGTTCCAGTTTTCACCAAATAATATATCATCATTGAAATGAGCGAATTCAGGAGCAAATTCACCAAGAGAATCTCTTCCTGCTGTTTGAGTTATTTTTTTATCCATAATTAATACCTCGCGTTGTAATTTTATTATAAATCAAAGCTAGTATTACGATTTAAAAATACTATTTAATAAAGATTATTTAAAACCCGCTTAATTAATTATCTACTGTATACAGCAGTTTCTAGATCATCACATTTACTATCAATCTTTTTAAGCGTTAAAGCTATTTCAATTAAAAGTTCTTTTTCTGATAGGTTAGATAATCTATTTCTTTCTTCTTGTTCATTAAAATTATTTCTTTTAAAAATGTTTCCAAACATAATGTGTCTCCTTCTTTTAATAAATTTGCTGAAATATTTAGGATTTAGCAACACCCTCAAACCTAACTAGAGAACTTATTCAGTTGAGAAAGTTGAAGATGTTTAGGATTTAGCAACACCCTCAAACAATATTCTTTTCGATGTTTTGTCTTTTATTTGTTGAAGATGTTTAGGATTTAGCAACACCCTCAAACTCAAAATAAACAGGCTTGTTGTTGCTAAATACAGTAATTATATTAACATATTATTCAAAATTTTGATGAATTTCCGCTAAATCGTTATCAATAATAATGTGTCTTTCGTAAGGAAGAACTTCATTACTTTTTTGAGAAGAAACAATGATAAAGAAAATATCGTGTTTAATTAATTCGTTATAAATAATATCGATTTCTTCTTTATTAAAGTAAGAATGTAAATGGACAAATATAAAATATCTAATATTAAATACTTGAGATACTGCTTTTATTCGTTCGACGAAATATTCGATATCATTTCCGTTTCTATCTATTAATGAAAGATTGAAATTTTTAAATATTGTGTTCATTGGCATTTCATCATCAAACTGAATTTCTACACTTGAATTTAATCTCACGTCATTTAGCCATTTACATAAATTGGCCATAATTTCTTTATATTGAGTTTCTTGCTCTTCGGATATGGTTTTTGCAAGATCTTTTTGGATAACTGTATTAATCTTTTTCTCATCAAGCTCTAAAAATAAAGGATTCATAATAAGAAATAAATTTTTAGAAATCGGAACTTCTTTACCATCTTTATAAAACGCAAAATGTTCACCACTATTATCTAGATCATCCACTAATTGTGTTAAAAAAGTCCTAAATACTTTTTGATTTTCAATTACAACACTTAAAAGACTATTACTGTCAATAATAATTGGTTCATCGAAAAAAGCGTGTTTAATTTCTATCATAAATCCACCACCCTGTCTAAAGATGTTAAGACATCTGATTCGATATCGCCTAGCAATACAGCAATACTATTAAACTGTTTTTCAGTAAGTGTAAGCATCGATATTGTTCCATTATCAGGTAAATTATTCTTAACTGTTTTTTCAAGAAGCGATGCAGAAGCTTCATTAATTGAAATTCTTACATAAATTGATTCTTGAAACATATAAAACCCTTGTTTTTTAAGAAACTTTACAAATTTCTGGTAATCTCTTCTATTTTTTGCAGTTTCTACCGGCAAATCAAACATTAATAAGCTTCTCACATACCTAAACAAAGAATTATTCATTTTTAAATGTAATTGTTTTTATCAATGATGGATCATCATTATTCAATGCCGCGAAAACGCTTAATACATATGAAGTTATAGCGTTTTGTATAATCATAACTTTATCACCACATATACATTCTTCAGTTAATAATTGCATCATTCTTTTCTTAAAGTTTTCTTTTGTAATTTCTTCTTCAAAAACTACTTTATCCACGAAAGGTCTTAAAGGTTCCATAATATCGGAGCCCAAATTAAAATGATTCGTAGCACCAATATGATGAATGCCTAAAACATTTAAGTAACCATAAATTGAAATTTCTTTATTAACTGAGCTATGCATTAATGAGTATCCATAATTAAGATAAGTATTCTTAACATCAATATCATTTCTACGATCAAAACCCATTCCAAATAACGAATTGAAATACACTTTTGCCGCCAAACCTTCGCGATTAGTGGTATCGTTATCCTGAACATCATTATAATAGCTGGTCAATAATTCAAAACTTTCGTTTTTAGATGCATATTTTAAAAGCAGACTTTGATTAAATATCTTTTGTTTAATAATCTCTTTCCAAACTTTGCTTTTGGTGTCTTCGTTCCAATTCATTTGCTGTTTTAATTTAGCAGGTGAATTATAGCAAATACCATATGGTTCAATTTCTCCCTGAGGATTATGCTTTTCATCACAAAATATCAAACGAACTTTATGATTCATAAGTTCGGATACTAATGCACTTGTAATACATGTTTGTTGATTCTCAATTATTAGAATCGAAATTTCATCAAGCAATATCTTAATCTCAGCTTCTCCCCTTACAACAAGATAGCCTAAAGAAGTTTCAAGCTTTGCTCTATTACTAATTTTTACAATTCTAAATGACATATATGATTATTTAACTTCAAACAGGACTTTTTCATAAAAACCAGTATATGATTGTTCAATGATTTTAGTTCCTTTTTCTAAAATTTTACTTTTTCTACATCTTTTTGCGTTTTTAGGATAAGAAGGGCCAAGGTTAATAAAAGACACCGTTCCACCGCCCGATGAGCAAAATAATGTTTGTATCATTGAAATTAAGACTTTGCATTAGTTCATTATAGTTAAGCTTTTAAATATTTCGAAAGTTTCATTTGATAACAACATATTTAATTTCATTTCAGGCAACTCGTTATAAATAGATAATTCCATTTTTTTTGAGATTTCTCTATATGTTTTGATGTTCGTTTCCGTATTCAACTCCTTTTCATTTTTGCATGCTTCTTCGATAGTTTTTTCTGAACTATCGTTCTTTTTACCAGCAGGTAAATTTAATCCAAAGATATTAGATATAATTTTTAAATACTTTTGTGTTTTATTAGAAACAAATAGTTCTGCATTATTGTAGAATTTTATTCTATTTTCATCATCCTTGCTCGCAATTGCTACAATTGGTCCGTTTCCGTTTTCTTTCTTTGGCAATTCCAATACACTATTAATTAATAATTTTTTATCGTCCCCAAAAACCAGATGAGGATTTTTTAATTTATAGTTATTATTTTTGGCAATTTCGTTTTCAATTTGTTCTTTTGTAGGATTGCTACTTGCAAAAATTGAACTAATTGATTCAATTGTATAAATCTTTCCATCTTTGCTATCACTTTCAACTAAATAGAAATATGGTGTAACTAAATCAGAATATCCTCCATAGAATTCGTCCCAGTTTTCCTTATTGAATGGATATTTGTTGCTTAAAGGATACGAAGCAGAGTTCTTGTCGCCTTCAATCCTATTACATTGAGGTCTTTTAATTGTGATTTTGTTAAAGAATCCTTGTTTTCCAGTTTGCGTTCTTAACATATGTGTGACCATTGGATCGTGCCATGACAATGTTTTTCTTACTAAATCGATTGTTCCGCCGACTTTTGAAATATCTAATTCTTTATAAATGTTATGTATTTCCTTTTCACTTGCATTTTCCCCATAGGTTCTATACCAAACAATTATTCCATCGTAATTATGGCTTCTTGATTCCACATAACGATTGAAACAAAAAACAGATTTGACATCAGTGAAACATTTGAAATTAGGATTCTTTTCTTTTTGTTCATTTATGTAATCTCTTGTTTTTAAGTTGTTGAATTTCTCATAATAAACATTTCCAACAACAATATTAAGATAAGCATCGTAAGCGTGATGCAAATTGTTAATAAAACGCACTTTTACTAAATCAAACAAATTTCTAAAATCACTAACAAGACCTGCTTTTGAATAAATCACTTCTGTTTTTTTGCTTGTTGTTTTTAAAATATCAATTACCGCTTTTACGCTTTGATTTGTAGTAGTAATTTGTCTATTTATAAAACCTTCAAGTTCGTCATTTGATAATTCTTTGGTTCGTAGGATACGTGACATTTTTTCGTTCGTCATGTAACCAGTTTTGCTTTTTATACTCAACTTATTTAAGTATCTAATCCATTGTCGCCCATTTTCAGTTAAAATTGATGAATTTTGCGCGAAAGGATAAATATCTGATTTAGCACTATTATTTGTTTGTTTTTTAACCAAAACTGTATTCGTAAAACTATCATCTTTGAGCATTGCTTGAGGAATAATGTGGTCGACATCGTAGTCATCTAATTCTTCTATTTTAATATGTTCACCACTATAAACATCATGGCCAAGTTGTGCAAGATACAAGAAATATTTTTTTGCTTTAATTACTCCGTTTTTATCCCACTTCTTTAAAGTTTCATTTAATTCTTTATGTTCAACTTGCGATGCTTAAATAAAATCGTTTTCATCTTTAACCAATGTTTTAGCGGCATTAAACATTGCTTGTAATTGCTCGTTTCTTGAATTCTTTCGTTTTGAATCTTTGTGTTCACGAGTGCATTCAACAAAAATACGATCGAACTCATCAATTTTAAGAATTCGTTCAAGTTCATCTATAATTTTAAATGTTTGGCGAACAGATCGTTTCATCATAGGAGATAAGTATGAATTTTCGATCAAATCAGTTATGTCGTTATTTTTAATAGATTCGTTATATTTATTGACCACATCTTCGAAACCATATTCGTCCGCGTAATAAACTGACATAAAGTTTTTCGGAGTGTATTTTACGAGATTGAAAATTGTTTCTCTTTCAGATTTCGTTTTATCTAGCCCATCGCTAGTAGGATTTGACAAAATATCAATCTCATTATTCGACTCAGTGTCATTTGATACATTAGTTAAAAACTTCTTTGAGAATCTACTCCATTCTTTATAATTTAGTGAGCACAAATACTTAAGTTGTGCTTCATTAAAACCAAATTCAGCCAATTTCTCTTTTAAAATACTTTTATCTTCAAACAATGTAATAAGCTCAATAACTCTTTCTGCTTTTTCGAATAATTCTAAGTCTTCATCAAAGTTTTCAGGGAAAATTTTATGAGACACAAAATCAATATAAGGTGTATACGTTGTTTTTAAAATATCACTTATTTTCTCTTCATCATCGCTTGATCTTGGCTTAATTTTAATGTTTTTGGAAACTCCGTTGCTTTCTTTTTTAAGATATTCTTCTATCTTTTTAGCAGTAATTTTTTTGTTATTTGTATTTTTATAAACATTATTAAATAATTTAACTTTGTCAAATTCTTTCCATTGGCTTTCAGTATTCAATGGGGTTCCGTTTACACATATTTGAATATTATTTAATTCGTTATAAATTTGGAATTGCAAATTCAAAAGAGAGAATTTAGGCAATGTTTCTTCGCCTTTTAAATACTGGCATTTATTTTTCATTCCTCTTATGAATTGTTCAGCGGTAGCGTGAGCGTCAATCTTTTCATAAAAATTCCATGGTAAAATCTTTCCATCTTCTTTACGGATTGACCATGCATTTTTAGATACGCCTGTTTTAAGAGGTCCAACATAATAAGGTATCTTGTATTCAAGTAATGATACGATTTTATATTCTTGTTTCGCTGGTGAAATAAATGATGTAGCCTTTTCTAATAAGAATGGATAATATTTACCTTGATTTTCAATAATCTTGATTAATTCGTTTTTATTTAATTGATAAGGTATAACACCATTCATTTTGCTGTTTTGAATTTTCAAAAACTATCCTTTTTCATTTAATTCGTATACATTTTTTAGTTTCTTTAATATTTCTTCATCAATATTATTTTGCTCAGAAAAATCTGCACTATCTGGTGAACAGTATTTTTCGATAGGGAGATCTGCTTTAATTCTTTTATACAAATCAGCTGAAGTAAATGTTTTATTTAAATCCTTTCGTTTTCTATTTTCATCAAAAATTCTTCCAATATATTCTGAATATGAACACCCGCAACCTTTGTTAGCGTCTTTCTCAACTTTAGTAAGTTTCTTAGGCGTTGCTTTAAACATCGCTGCGTATATCTCGTCAGAACAAAAATACTTATATAGCTCCTTCAATTCTCTTAATTGAGTTTTATGATTTTCATATATCGCCATCATTGCTGATGATAGTGTTTCATTTTCTTTAAGAATATTTACGAGTACACGTATGCCATAAAGGCGTTTTAAAGACATGAGAAGATTGACATATTCATCTGGAAGCCCAGAAGAAAGAATTTTTTCATCAAATTCGTCACTATCAAAAGTAATTGCTTTTTCTTCTTTTAAATCAGGAATTTCTTCAACTAAATCGTGGAACATTATCTTATATGTTCTATTTCCGCCATTAACAAGTCCTAAAAAGTTTTCTAATGCCTTGTCATTTAAATTAAGAATTGCTTTTTCGTTATCTAATAACTCGCCTTTCGACAACGGTTCTTTAAACAATTTTAAAAGCTTTTCACATTTGTTATCATCGACATCAAAACTCAAATCTTGAAAACAATCAATTTCTTTTAAACAATCATTTATTTTTTCAAAACATTCCTTAATACTATCTGTTGATTTAGATACATTTTTAACATCGCCTTCTTTTAAGAAATTACCTCTATATTTAATAATATGCGCAATAGCTAAATAGATTTCTCTTATATCGGCTTTAGATTCATCAGTTAATAATCTATTTCTTAAATGATAAATTGTTGGATATTTTTTTGTAATAAGCGGAATTTGAAAGATAGCCTTTTAAAAGATCCCCACCTATCGTTTCATAATCATAATCTTCTTTTTGCCATGATGAGTGATTCAATCTTTCAAAAAAATATTCATCCACGTTCTTAATATCATCATTAAATAAAGATTGAAGTATATTTAATCTTTCTCTTCGTCTAGCTAGTCTTCTTCTTGATGAACGTGCTTGTCTTCTTGCTGATGCATCTTTTGCTTCATCAAATAAGCGGCTTCCCCATAAATGCTTTCCTTTTTTTCTTACAAGATTGTAGTTCTCATCAGTTACCGCAAAACCAACAGATGATGTGCCAATGTCTAAACCTAAATAATATTTTTTGTTATTGCCCATATTGACTTTTCTCCTAATTTTACATTAAATATAAATAGGATTTAGCAACACTTATGTTCAAATAAGCATTTGCCAACCCCAAGGATGCTGTTGAGCATCGATTAGCCTCAATGAGGCTTTTTTTATTAACTAAATTTTTCAAAAAATACGCTTCATATTCAAATACAACAGGTTCTAAAAATAATGAATTTTTATAATTTTATAAAACTATTTCATAAATTAAAAATATAGCGAATTGTAATATTTGGTTAGTTATTACTAACTATTTTACTTTATTTTATTATTTTTTGTCATAAAATAGTTACGTATAACAAAATGTTATTATAGAAAACCATTATGAAAAACAAAGAATTAGTATTTGATAAAAAAGCTCATGTTTTGTATTCAAAAGCATGCGAAAAAGAGATTAAAAATAAAATTGCTCTTCATTATGAAAAAGAAGAATGCGAAAAAATTTGGACAAAAGTCCAACTTAAATATGTTGAATATCTTAAAACTTGGAGAACTGATCTAGGTGGAAAGAAAAACTTTCACAATGGTAAAGGTGGAACTTATGATTGCATAGCAATTATGACATATTATTCAGTATGTAAAGAAGTAACTAGTTTTAGAGAAATTGAAGAAATGGAAGAAAACTTAATACTTCCATCATTTAAAAAATTATCATTTGTAGACTGTAGCAAGCCTTTATGGAAGAAATTGATGTATAAAGCATTTAAATCCGCGGAAGGAAAATGCAATAAGTGGCGTGATTATGTAATGAAAGTATATCCATATGAAAATGGTAAACCAATTTATTATGAATTCACTTCATGCCCTGCCGCTCAATTCGCAAAACAATTTGGATTAACAGAAATAATGCCTGCTTTATGCAATGTTGATTATAAGTCTATGGAATTAATTCACGCTAAACTGATCCGCACAAAGACATGTGCTAATGAAGATAAATGCGATTACACCATTTGTGGTGATAAAGATGAATATATATCAGCTCACCCTGAATATATAGATGATAAAGGATATAGGAGGAACAAATAATGCCTTGGGCTATTCTAGAAGGTTTTGGACTTGGCGCTTTATTATTTATTTATTGCCTTATAGGAATACATGGTGGAGCGGTTAATATGGTTTTTCTATATCACAA
Organism: Bacilli bacterium; assembly: GCA_050874705.1. Taxonomy (GTDB): domain Bacteria; phylum Bacillota_I; class Bacilli_A; order RFN20; family CAG-826; genus Fiminaster. The sequence continues at coordinate 2,333 of JBNMLE010000012.1, read as the reverse complement.
AGATGTCCAAGAAAAAGCTATCGAACTCGGATTAATTACCCGTAAAAAAATAACCATTAGAGCGGTTCTTTTTAAAGTTTTTGGAATTATTACATATATCGCTTATTCAATCATATTTGTTTATCTAGTAAATGGAGCACGTGGATTTTTAGAAGGTTTTTTAGAGTTATTAATAATTCTTTCTATATGCAATTTAATAGATAGAATTTTTATCGATGAATTATGGGTAGGTCATACAAAAATGTGGGTAATACCTGGAACAGAGCATTTAATGCCTTATAAAGGATAAAATCAAGAAATGGATTTTTGGAACAGTTGGCATGGCATTATTGTCCGCTATAATCGCGGCAATAATGATGCTAATACTTCCGTAAAATATAAAGGAGAAAAAAATGAAATTTCATATTGAAAAAAACACTGTTCAAGAAACTCTTATAATTCTCTCTATGGTAGGAAAGTATGTTCAGAATTATATCCCCGACTATATAGCGATGAAAGCGCAAAATATTTAATTGAAAAAATCGATTATGATTTTTCTATTTTTGAAAAACAAGCTAAAAAAACAATGTATCGTTTTGGATATTTGGAAGTTGCAATGAGACAAAACGATCTTGCTTATGAAATAAAAGATTACTTAAAGACGCATAGTAATGCCGCAATAGTCAATTTAGGTTGTGGTTTAGATGACACAGGTGAAAAATGTGATAATGACACATGCAAAATTTATAATGTAGATTTTAAAGATGTTATAGAAATTCGAAATAAACTTCTTCCTATGAGAGAACGTGTAGAGAATATTGCTTGTGATTTAAATGATACATCATGGTTTTCAAAAATTGATGCATCTCATGGCGCTATTTTTATTGCCTCAGGTGTGTTTTATTATTTCACTAATGAGCAAGTGAAAAATCTTGTATGCGCGATGGCGGATGCATTTCCAGATGGAAAACTAGTGTTTGATGCCGCGAACAAAAAAGCAGGAAAACTACTTCGCAAAACATGGCTCAAGATAGTTAAAACAAAAGATGTTGGTGCCTTCTTTGCGGTTTCTAATGCAAAAAAGGAATTAACACCTTGGAGCGATAAAATAAATGTTTCAAGTCGTGGTTATATGCTTGGATATAACGATTTAAAAGATAAATCAGTAAGCAAGTTCTTTAGGCTATTAGCTAAGCTTGGCGATGGATTTATGAAAATGCAAATTTTAAGAATTGATTTTAAAGGAGAATAAAAAAGGGGAAAATTATGAAACATATTCATTTTAATGTCGATAGCGATGGCTTTTATGGAGCATATTGGAAAAATAAAACACCATCAAATGTAGCTATTATAGCTATGCTTGGAGATGATCCAGAAGATTATATGGCTAAATCAGCGGTAAAATGGCTGATGAAATTAGGAGTTAATGTCATGACTATGTCACCTGGCAAAAAGAATTATAGTCATCACAATTACCCACTTGAAAGAATTGAAAAAGCCATAAAATATCTTAAAGAAAACGGAAACAATAAAATCGGTATTGCTGGTGCCTCCACTACTGGAACACTTGCATTAACCGCTGCATCATACTTTTCAGATATTACTTTAACAATTGCAATGACTCCTAGCGATTTTATATGGCAGGGTTTTGAACAAGGCAAAAAAGACAATTGTAAAGAATGGCCAATTGATAACGAATCACTTTTTTCTTATCAAGGAAAATCTCTTCCATATATGCCATTTTGTTATAAGCATCCAGATTATTGGAAAGTCATGCGTGAAGAATCTAAAAAAACTAAAAATATGATTGCTTCCCGCAAAGTATTTGATGATTCCGAATTAGCGCATCCAATTAAAGAAGATGAATTTATAAAAATTGAAAACATAAAAGGAAATCTATTAATGATTGCCGCAAAAGATGACTGTTTATGGAATGCCGCCAAATATATCGATAGAGCAAATAATCGCTTAAAAAATAAAAAGCATGATTGCAAAGTAGAAACTCTTATTTATGAACATGGAACGCACTATGTCTTCCCTGAATCACTTTTAAAGAAAATCTTCCCTATTGGGGCGGGATTATTGCTAAAATTGATGTTTCAAGCTGCGAGAGATTATCCTAAAGAAGCTAAACAAACACGTATTGATATCGATAAAAGAGTTACAAAGGCAATTAATGATTGGAAGAATAACTAAGTTTTATAATCTTAAAGTCTTTTAACTTTAAAAATCAAAATGTTTGTTAAATAAAATTTAACACTTAAATGTTATAAGCAAAATTAAAGCATTAAGAAAAGGAGGTATATTGTAGATACACCTCCTAAGAATTCAATAAATCTTTATTTTAGTTTATT
>JBNMLE010000011.1:0-30106 GCA_050874705.1 Bacilli bacterium | reverse complement strand
CTTTAATACATATTTTATTTAAAATATTGTTATACAAAATTATTTAAAAATAAGGAAATATTATGAAAATTGTTGCACTCATTATGGCGGGCGGACGTGGAGAACGTTTCTATCCCGCTAGTAGGATAAAACTACCAAAACAGTTTCTTTGTTTAACAAATGACAATGAAACTATGATTCAAAAGACTGTTAAACGCATTTCTCCACTCGTGGATATTAAGGATACATATATTCTTACAAATGAAATGTATAAAGATTTAACAAAAGAACAACTTCCTGGTTTACCAGAAGAAAATATCGTTCTTGAACCAGTGTCAAGAAACACCGCTCCTGCGATTGAACTTGGTGTAGAAAAAGTAAAAGAAAAATATGATGATGCTTTAATTATTGTTCTTCCAAGTGATCATTTAATAAAAGATGAAAATGAATTTAGAAGAATTATATCTTTAGGTGCTGATTTTGCTATTAAAAATAATGCTTTAATAACTATTGGTATCAAGCCTAATGAGCCAAACACAGGATATGGATATATTCATCTAGGCGAACAAAAAGGCAGCTTATACAAAGTTAATAGATTTGTTGAAAAGCCAAATCTAGAAAAAGCAATTGAATATCTAAATGATGGAAATTATGTTTGGAATGCTGGAATGTTTATTTTCACAATCAAAAACATCGATAATGCATTCAAAATATATATGAAAAATCAATACGATATTCTTTCAAAAGACGTTTCTAAATTTAGCGAAGTTGAATCTATATCAATTGACTATGGCATTATGGAAAAAGCTAACAATATTTATGTAATTCCCGGAGATTTTGGATGGGACGATGTTGGAAGTTGGCTCGCTATTGAAAGAATTAACGGAGTTGATGAAAACTCAAATACTATCCTTAATAAAGATACAGTTACTTTTGAAACAACAAGAACCACTATTAAGGGCGATAATGATAAATTAATTATTACCTTAGGTGTTGATAATCTCATCGTTGTCGAAAGTAATGATGTCATTTTAGTGTCCTCCAAAGACAAAATAAGCGATATTAAAAAAGTTATCGCTGCCTTGAAAGAACAAGGAAAAGACAAATATATTTAATTTTTAAAAAACATAATAAAATAAATTGGAAGATATATTATTCTTCCTTTTATTTTTATTTCTCTATTATTTGATAAAACATATCCTTTTTTAATATGATAATTTTCATTTGATAAAAGGTTATTTAAGGCTGAATGAATAGAATAATCTTTGCCTGATTTAACTTCTAGTGGAACTACACTTAAATCATCATAATCATCGATTAAGAAATCTACTTCACCATTCTTCTTATTGTCATAATAGAAAAGATTATAATTATGAGCTTTTAGTTCGCTAGCAACAACTGATTCATAAACAGTCCCTAGATTAACACTATTTTGCGAATTCAAAACTGCTTCAATGTTATTTTTATAATAGATATTTGTTAATAAACCAACATCGTTTAAATATAGTTTTAATAAATTCTTTCCACTTGATTGAATTAAAGGAAAAGTAGGATTTGTAATTGCATTAACATCAATAGCAATTCCTGAATTAGTTAAATAGTCAAATTCATCAGCGTAATCAGAATATCTTTTCCTTTTTTTCTCTTCAATTTTGTTAATAACAATACGCTTTTTCTTATTCTCTAAATTAGAAGGTATTAAATCATAAATTCTTTTAATTTTTAATTTATGATCAATATCATATTTACTAGCGTCATCACCATAAAAAGAAAGAATATTTGACTGAACGTTTCTTACTTTAAAAATATTACGCGTTGTTAAGAATGTATTTACTGCATCAGGCATACCACCCACTAAAAGATATCTTTTAAACAAGCCTAAAATGTAATCGTGTGTTGAATTATCAAGAGAAACAAGATTATCAAAGTTTTCTTTTAGCTTATTTATAGAATCATTGTTAAAACCATTTGCCCATAAAAACTCTTCAAAATCAAGCGGATACATATTTATAATTTCTAAACTTCCTATTGGAATGGAAGGAGTTTTAAATAAAGTAACTGCAAGAAGAGAGCCACTACAAATATATGTAAAACGATCATCTTGTTTTAAAAATTTTAAAAGTGTTAAAAATTGAGGATATTGTTGTATTTCATCAATAAAAACTATTGTGTCATCTTTATTACCCATTTTTTCACCGGCAAACATACTTAATTTAAAATAAAAATCATTAATATCGGTTACATCTTTAAATAAACGATTTGAAATAGAATCTTCAACAAAATTTATTTCTATATAATTTTTATATTTTTTATTAACAACATTTTGACAGACATGTCGAACAATAAATGATTTTCCTACTTGACGTGCACCCGCAATTAAAAGTATTTTATTGCTATTTGATAATAAATAAGTTTCGATAGTATCTTCAATTTTTCGTTTTAGCATAGCTTCTTCCTCGATTAAATTTTACACTTTTCCTATAAAATGAGTAGTCAAAAACTACACTTTTCCTATAATATTTCCTTTAAAAAAATACACTTATTCCGTTTTATAGGGTGTGTACCACTAATATAATGTCTAATTTGTCTATAAAAAAACCCTCGAAAATTATTCACAAATTCGAGGGTTTTTGCTTTTAAAGTGAAAATATTATAGATATTTGAATACAATACTTAATATATCGTTTCCACAATAAACTACTGTCGCTGCACTAATAATCTTTTTTAGTTCAGCTAAGGTAACTGGTTTTTCATAAGCAATTCTCTCAACCATTTTATCAGTAAATAATTTATTTTCGCTAATATGCTTTTCGTTAGATTTATTTAGACGATAAATAAGAAGTTCATCTATCAATTTTTTATCATTTTCATTTAATTCATGACCATTAGAATCTTTTGATTTATACTTTTTGTTCTTTTTGTAATAATCAACATAAGTATCAATGTTTTGATTTTCTTGATTCTTATCAATTTTAATAAAATGTTTTGCAACTAAATCAAGAATATAATCTTGTTTATTATCAAAAGTAATTACATTAATTTGCTTTCTAATTTCATTAAAGCCTGTATTCTTTTTACACCAGTTAGAATAAACAACATTTTGGTTCATTGTGCGTGCTATATTATATTGAGGAAGTATCAAATTTTGATATATTGCATCAAATAATTCAAATGCATCCTTTTCAAATTCAGCATATGAAAGTTTTCTGTCAATAAAACCATGCATAAAAGCAAGTTCGGAAGAAAACAATTCATATTTTGTTTCCTGATTACGATATTGATGCATATTATTTTTGAATTCAGGATTATAAATCAATTTAAGAATATAACCAATCGTTGCAAGAAAATAATACATTCCATTTTTTACAAGCCCCTGTTTATTAGCGGTCGGCAAATCGTTATCTTCTAATTTTCCAATCTTTTTTTGGTAAGTTCTAAAAGATTTATCAAGGAAAAGCACATCTCTTAAAAAATCAAAATTGTATTCATGGTTTTTAAAAATGATGTTATATTTTTCTTTACTTTCTAATATTTTTGTTAGAGCGTTGCGAGCTGGCCCTGGTTCCATATAAACAAACGAATATAAATCTTGAGCAATTTCATTGTTTTTTGTTCTTTGCCATGCTTCAGGATATTTGTCTTTGAAACATTTATCGCCTCGTTTGATTTCTACGAAAACTCCATTTTCCTGTAGCAATGATTTTAGATTTCTTTGTTCTATTCTGTTTGCAATAATGTCTTTTGCCTTTATAGGCTTTTGAGTATTTGAAGCTTCTGCAACATTTGAAACAAATTCATTCTTTTGACCAGCATTCTTGAATATATTCTTTACAACCTTGCAAGAAATGTAAAAATCGTTATCAAACGGAGTTGTTCCAATCATTCTTGTTGTTTGACCACCATTTACGATTGAAAAGTTTTTAAGGCGCAGTTCATTTTTGACAATATGGCAATCATCACACACGATAATTATTCCGTTATTAAGATACCAAAAATTATCCCCATTAAACATAATGGAATCTTCAATTTTTTGATCTATAGTAGCGGCTTTAACATAATAACGCAAATTCATTGCCAATAAGCCTCTATGGCCATCACTATTCCAAATCTTTTTTAGAGATTTTGCAGATATATTACATATAAAACTGTTGTCTTTATATTTCAAAATATTGTCATGTGCGTCAATTATTAGCTTTCCATCAGGGACATAATCTTGCGGTCCTGATTTGTTACTATCAAATAAATTTTTTAAATCGGTGCCAAATTCAATTACAGCTTGTACATCTAATCCTTTGGTAGATACATCGTGTTGTTCAATTTTTGTTTTTATTTTATACCCTTCAATTTCATCACAAACGTAATCAGTAATAATACGGATTATAACTTTGTTATTGCCTAATTCGTCAAGATATTCTCTTAATATATTATCTTGTTTTTCACGATAAATACCTTTGTTCACATCCGCAATATTTGCGGCAATTTTGTCTACAATATTAAGAACTTCGCTTAAGGAAAAAGCATTGTTATCAGGGCAATAAGTATGAAGACATTCAACTATATCTTCATCAAATTTTTCATTGACAAAAATACCATCTATACCGTTGATATTTTCTTTATTTCTAGTAAAACAGCATCCTTCATTCACTTCTTGCGTATATGTTGAATCCCCATTAAAATATGCATTAAAAGCATAAACTTTTAATAATTTGTACTCATTTGTTCCGTTAGAAATATTTAAATCTTCTGGAGCATCTAAAAAATAATTTTTGAAATCCATAAATCGTCCTCATAAATATTAGATCATATCAGGATCCACCGATCAATAGGCAATTTTTAAAACAGGATTTACTTAAAAAAATGCTCACTAATAGTATTATTAGTTGTTCTAATTTATGAAAAGCTTTTTAAAATAAATACAAATATTAATTCAATCTATCAAAATAGTTTTGTTTGTTGAATGAAAGATTTTAATTTCAATTGCCTTTTAAATAATCTAAAGATGAAATGAACAGCTCTTTGTTCCACAAATCAAAAATTGATTTGTCTGAAATAAAATTCACCACATCTTTTTTCGCTGCTTCATAATCAACCATTTCAAATCTTTCTTTTAACATTTCCTTTAATTTATTTATTGATAGTTTTTCATTCTCCTTTATTAATCCATTATTTTTAAGTTTGTTTTCTAGATAGTTAATATTACAATTTGAGCCCTTTCCAATATAGAAAAGATAATCAAAATAATCTCTTCCTTTGACATGATTTTTGTAATTTCTGCAAATTATTGCATGGATTTTTCCAGCAAATAAAGTAGATTCGTCGAATGTCCTAACTTCATATGGAGCAGGAAGAAATCTAAATTTTGTTTCAGTCTTTCCACCTTCCGGATTATTAGTGTCTAATTCAAATTTGATCTTAATCTTTTGATTGGAAATTATATTTTCCTTATTATCACCCATAGGGAAAAACGACATCATTAATGAAATTGTATTTCCTTTTATAAAAGCGCTTTGTACGTCTGAGTTTAATGTTTTTTTCTTCTCTTCTATTTGAATTTCTATATCGTAGGATGCAAATTCCTTTTTTAGAGCAGAGAAATAATTACTAAGTTTAAAATCAGGATCTTTTTTAAGCAGTGCAAAATCGAGATCTTCACTAAAGCGATTCAACCCATAAAAAATTCTAAGGCATGTCCCACCGTAAAAAGCTGCTTTTTCAAAGAAACCACCGCGTGATAATCCCGCTAAAGCGATTTCCTGAATAATTTCTTTTATGGCATTTTGTCTTTCTTCATTGCTTTTAGGATTATATTTTGCGAGCATCGCTTCAATTATGCTATTCATTTTCATATTCCTTTCTTATAAGCTTAATTAACATTTTTAGATTAGTTTTATTATATAAACTAGCAAGTTTCTTCATTAACTTGAAATCGCATTTAGCAAACTCGCCTTCATCTATTCTTTTATCATCAAAAAGTAATTCTTTTAATTCTTTGATATTCCTTGCAGTTCTCCACTTGCACAAGCAATCACATATAGCTTTTTCTTTTGTTGCTATTTTTACTATATATTTACCATGTTCTAGATATATTACTCCTTGTGCGAATGCGTTAGCAGGAATGTCACTATATTCATATCTTCCAAAATAATTCTCAAATGTTTTATTTTTTCTATTACAAAAAGATGCGGATGTTATGGCAATAACTCTTTCAGGTATCAATCCATAATAAGACAAAGCCCACTCAAAACTTAAATATGATGGAGACAAAATACATGAAGCAAGTAAACATGGGTCAACACTTTTGTCTGTCTCATAGATTCCATTAGTAAGTCTTAAAATATTTCCTTTATCCGCTAATCGTTTAATTTTGTCCATCGGATTAGAATAATCACAGAGCCTTTCTTTTAACATCGATGTTGTTATTATCATATTTGCACCTCTAAATACAATTTTATTGGATTTATTGGAGCATTTCAACAATTATTGTGTCCATATACCACTGTGTTCTATGATTAAAATGTATTTAAAAAGGATAATCTGTTAATTGATGAATATATCAATAATATTTACTTACTTCACACTAAATGAAGTAGACAGTGAAGTAACTGTGAAGTTTTACTACACTCTTACTTCACACTTAATAATTTTCAACGAAAAAGAACCAGTTATAAAGCTGGTTCTTTTTGAATTTTTACACAATATTATTTTGTGAAATTAGTTGTTACAAATCTAAATGAATCAATGTTTGATGAACCATTTAATAATTTAATTGTAACATTGTGATGTCCACTTTCTAAATCGATGTTTCCGGCATTATATTTGTTCCAGTTCCAATATGTTGAAGCGGAACCGCTGTTAAGGACAACTGATGTATCGTTATCTTTCAATTTTTCTCCATCAATTGTTATCTCATAAATTTCAGAACATTTTAAGCCGTTTGGAGCAGCACAAATAACATCAAATTCTAGATTGCATGAACCAAGTACTTCAAATGGAATATTGATTACACAACCTTCATTTAACGCACATAAGTTTCTTCCTTTTAAAGAATCAACCGCTGTTACGCTACTTGTATTCCATGATTCAACTGGATCTCTTCCAACATTTGCAAAGTCTGCACGTACTGACCAACCAGTTCTATTTAATAATCCTGATTCGCCTTCCACTATTTGAGTTCCGTTATCTTTGATTGAAACTACACCATATTCATTTTCTTGATATTCGGTAGTAACAAATTCAAACCCATAAATATTAAGAGACTTTTTAACTGTAATAGTTACAATATGACTTCCTTCTGTTAAATCGATTGTTCCAGCATTCCAAGACTTCCAGTTCCAATATTTAGAAACTCCGTCTTGTAATCCTAATTTGAGCGAAGCATCTAAACCAAAGTCTTCATTATTTAATGTTGTACTATCAACTTGAACCTTAAGATAATCAGTAGCCTTTTGCTCTTTAGTATGAGCGATAATTGGCTTAATTGTCACTTTTGCACGACCTTTTAGTCCAAGTGAGATATTAATCTTTGAACCATCCGCTAAATGACCAATGGATTTTCCAGATGTTTCTTTAACATATGTCTCGCCAGAATTTGTCCAGTTTTCAACAAAATCATATTGAGCATCATCTTTAACCCAACTTGTTCTATCTATACTTTCATCAGTTGCTAGAAGTGTTGTTGTTCCACTTGCAGCAATATTAACCATATCTCCACCTTCCATATTTGTGGCGACAAGTTTAAATGAATCAAGATTTGGAAGTTTAAAGTCAGTAACTGTGATTGTGAATATATGTTCACCGGCAGTAATTGGGTATGTACCCATACTCCAATCTTGCCAGTTAAAATATTTTGCTCCATCATCAGCGCCATCAAGGTGAGTTAAGACAAGAGCTTTATCGACATCATCTTTAACTTCTCCATCAAGTCTAAATTCTAATAATTCAGATGGTTTCTTGCCATCATACATAGCCATTCTAGCTGAGATATTAATTAAGCAATCTTTTTCGACAGAGAATTTGAAACCAAGAACACTGCCAACAGCAATATTGCAAATGGATTTACCGCTTGAAGGATTAACACGTGAATTTGTCCAACTTTCAACGTATTTAGTAACTTCATTAACGCCATCATAATGGGCAGCAGACCAAGCAGAATCCGCTTCGATATAACCATCAAGAGGAATATCTTTATCTTCTGCTTCTACGATGTAAGATCCATTTCTTTTAATATTCAAAATGTTTGCAAAGTTAAGAACCTTAATAGGGACTTGGAATGTATAATCACCATATTTAACTTCAACATAAGTATCAGAAGTTGTAAGAGGGCGATTAGTAACTAGTTCAAAATTTGTTTTAGCAATCTTTTTAGTGCCATTTTGTGTAATCAAGCACATAAGACCATCAAGATTAGCGACTTCGCCTTCTTGATAAACAGTTTTATTTGGTGAAGTAATGACTTTAGCGGATGTAACACCTGTTAAATCTTCAACTATTTCTACTTCTTCATTTTTGTTTTGATTAAGCCCGTTTGCAGTTAAAACAATAGAAGGCACTAATAGACCGATATTAACGGCTCCTAAAACAGAAAGGATAATAATGTTAGATAATTTCATCTTTTTCATATTATTGTGCTCCTTTCTTTTTGCCGAATTTCTTTATTAAAATTGGTGACCAGGCAAAATATAAACCAGCAGCAATATTAACGCCGATTAAAACATCAACAAGAGCAAGAACTTTTGTCCACCAAACATCTACTTGTGCTTTTTGAACAATTGTTGAGCCAATATCCATACCTGTAGCAGTTGCTTGACAATATTTTGTATCAGCATACATGTATAAGATGTTTTTAGCAGCTTGTCTAATGTAGTATTTGTATGTATTTGATGAAGTATCATCGAGAACGCAGTTATGTGCACCATTGAGCATTAAGTCGTTTCCTACTCTAATTCCTTCATCAACGTCATTAACGTTTCCTGATTGATAATAGTCAGTAATAACAGCGCCTCTAAAGCCCCATTCATTTCTTAATACCTCTGTCAAGAAATTGTATGAACCAGTAACTCTTGTTGTACCAATTCTATCAACGCTTGCCATAGCGGCATTAGCTTTATATGCACGTGTTTCATTACCTTCTAAATCATATCTTGTTGCACCTTTTGAAATAATTTCATATGGTTTAGCGTATATTTGTCTAAATGATTGTTCGGTTGCAAAATTATAACGGCCGTTTCTTCCTGTATCACTATCATTAAGAGCAATATGCTTGACATAGCAATACATACCTTCTTCTTTACAACCACTTATTTGCCATGAGCAAAGAACACCACTTAACAATGCATCTTCACTATAATATTCAAAATTACGACCACCAAATGGGGAACGATGAATATTAAGTCCTGGACCATAGTTTCCTTCAATACCGCCAAGCTTCTTAACGCCTTCTTCGCCAAGGGATTTGCCGAATTGATATGACATCTTGTAATCCCATGTACAAGCAATCATTGTATCGCTTGGATAGTTTGTAGCGACCATTGAAGCACCGCTGACACCTGAGTTAAATCCACAAGGTCCATCTTTATCAATTGTTTCTGGTTTCCCAATCTTATCAATTTTTGATGTACCAAATGATCCTTTTGCAGCGGATGTGACAAGTTCGATAAGTTCAGCATAGGATAATCTATTTAGCAAATCATCCCATAATGGATCATCGTAATCTTTGCCAATGACATCGCTAATCATAACTGTGCCATCTTGGTTTTGATATGGGACTTCGCCTTTATAATCATCCCATGGTGTTAAAACGCGGTATGTCTTTTCATACCAATCGCCCATGGCGACAGCAGGAAGGAATTGGGTTGGGAATGTTCCTTTAAAATCAGCACGTGTTAAATATGTTGCACCGATGCCATTTCCATTAAAGTCACTACCATCGATAGAACCATTAACACCACCTTCTGAATGTTTGTCATCATTCACGCTAGTAGCGCCAGAAATTTCATTTGTATAATTTGTAAATCTATTTCTTACTTCATAGCCAGTATCAGCATCAGTATCATAATGGATTGTAGTAGCTATGCTAGCAGTAAATGAAAGTTCTTCACCTGATGCATTTAATTTAGGATTATGTGAATCTGTTTTTAAGATAAATTTGTAATTGCCTGAATCTAATTCATAGCCCATATGAGCGTCATTATTTTTATCATAGCAATCGTAATCGGCGATATCTTGAAGTCTAACACGAATTACACCTCTTTCAGTTTCGCCTTTTTCAAGTTCTTTTGTTTTGAAGAATCCCACTAATTGGGTGGCTGGTTTTTCAATGCCACCTTTTGTATATGGTTTTTCAACATAAAGTTCCGCTACATCTTTAGCTGGATAATCGCCAGTATTAGTAATATCAACAACTACTTCAATAGTGTCATCACTCTTAATGCTATAAAAGTCACCATCATTTAATACTTTTTTAGAAGAAATTTCCCAATCAAATGATGAATAACTTAATCCATAACCAAATGGATATTGAACGATGCTAGAATATCCACCAGCGTCATCCCAATAACCTTCTTTATCAGCGGTTTCGTACCAATAATATCCAATATAAATATCTTCTTGATAGCATGTATATTGAATATATTCACCTTTACGATCACTAAATCTTTTGCTTGTTAATCTTTCATCAAAGCTTTCATAAGACATATTTGCGTAGCTTGGTGCTGATGTAAAATCATAAGCAATTGTATCTGCTAATTTACCACTCGGGGAAACTAAACCACCCATAATTTTTGGAACAGCATATGTTCCAGCATTTCCGCCCATTGGCATAAATAATGCTGCTTTAATGGAAGGATATTTTTCTAAAAATCCCATTTCCATAACATTACAGCAATTGAATAAAACGTAAACTTTTGAGAATTCATTACAAACGGCTTCAACCATTTTTTCTTCTTCAACAGTTAATTCGTTATAATGACGTGTTGTATCAACGCTTACAGTACCACTGATATTTTTATATTGGAATTTTGGTAAATCATTACCTTCTCCACCATATCTAGAAATAACGATTAATGCTTGATCAGAGAATGATTTTGCGGCACCTAATCTAGATGTAACAAATTCCAAATTTGTCTCTCTAATTTGGTAGTTTGTTGCAGCGTCTTCTGTAACAGGAACTCTATTGCTTAAGCCACAAGTATTATAGGCAGTTGCAAGATCTTCATTAATTGTCCAGCCCCAATCTTGGAATGCTTTTGTTAATGAAATGCGCCCAGAAGCACTACCAGCACCTGAACCATTTCCTTGATAATACCAACCATTATCGCTTCCACCAAAACCGAAAATATTAATATTCCAATTTTCTGTAGGAAGAGCATTATCGGTGTTTTTAAGAAGAACAATTCCGTTTTCACAAATGTTTGTGGTTAATTCACCACCTTGTGCTAAGTCTTCTTCGGTATAATTTGAAGAAAGACCATCGCCTACTAAAAATTTAGTAATAGTAGGTTCAAAATCTAATGCTACTTTATTTGCGGCACCAATTATTGTTGCGACAAGTAAAAGTCCACCAGTAATAGATACAGCAGCAGGCCATTTAATTTTGCTCATTTGTTGTACCTCCTTTTATTACTTCTTTTTTCTCTTTTGATTTAGCAATAGAAGTTTTTACAATGCCAAACACTATTGCACCAATAGCAATAACAAGGAGAATAATGACAAATACAATAAAACCAATATTACGGCTTATGTATTCATTTATAAGATGTTCTAATTGATCTCCACCCATATAAATATTCCTTTCCTTATAGAATAAGGAGCGGAAAAACCGCTCCTTAAATGTATTTTATTTTCCGAATTCAAATGTAACACAGTCCATGTTGCAACCTTTAAGGAAGGTAATTGTTACTATATGATCACCAGCACTTAAAGTACCAAAATCAATTGCAGCTTCTTTCCAGTTGAACCAATCATTGCTTCCGTCAGTCGCTCTACCTAAAGTGATGTCTGTATAATCTTTAACTTCCCCATCAAGTTTGAATTCAATTCTTTCTTTTAATGAAACAGCTTCATATTTAGAGAATAAAGCTTTTACAGTTAATTTTGCATCGAATGAAACATTAAATCTAATATCGATATAACCAGAGTTAATATGTCCAATTGAAGCATTGCCGCTTGATTTGTCATTTGATTCAACAAACGCATTACCATCGGAAACAAGATTTGAAAAATCAAGATTTTCCGCTTCTAATTTGACGCTTTTTGCTTCAGTAACTGTAAAATCAACATCCTTAACAGTAATTGTTAATGTTGTTTCTTTATCTTGGTAAGTAATTTTAATAGTTGTGTCTTCAGCGGTTAATGGAGAAGTTTTATCAACTACATAATCAGTAATGATTTCTTCAGTTGCATCTTCGAATAATCCTTTAACTTCCATACCTGTTTTATCGAATAATTCACCAACATTGTATGACATTTTGTCAGGATTTTTGCTGACAACAATGCTTGAAAGAGTATGTGATTCTTCTAATTCACCAATTTTCTTAATATGGAAATTGACAAAGTCAAGGTTTGGTCTTTCACCTTTCATATTAATTGTAAGAACGTGACCGCCTTTAGCAAGTTCTAATTCACCAAATTTGACATTAATCCAGTTCCAATAATCTGATGGGTTTCTAGCGCCAAAAGTTGGGTTATTTGATGTTAAAACTGTATCATCGATTTTAACTTCTACTTTTTCATCAAATGTGAAGTTTGCGTAATTTGATGCTTCAATTTGAAGAGCAAGAGTTGAATTATCATTAACATAGAAGTCAATAGTCATGACTGAACCAACAGCATATCTTTCAATTGATTTTCCGTTACTAGCGGTTGAATTATCAATTGTGAAATTACGGCCAAAACCAGCCATATCACTTCTTAAAATCCATTTATCATCGACTTTAATATTTTCAGCTTCAAATTTGTGATCGCCAAGTGATGCAATTCTTACATCATAGGCTTTTCCGACTGTAATTGGCACCACAACTGATTTTCCGTTATAAGTAACTGTAACTTCAGTGTCAGTCATTTTAAGTGGTTCGGTTTTATCGATTGAATAATCATTTACTTCTTCAAGAGAATAATCGCTATATTTAGCTTTAATCACCATGCCTGTTGGATCAAATGTTTGTCCTTCTTCGTATGTTACTTTTGTTGGAAGAGAAGTAATCATGAGTTCTTCAAGCACTTTTTCTTTTACTTGATCTCCATATTTCAATGTTTCAAATTGGAAATAGTCGATGTTTGGTCTTTGAGTAAGTGCGGTCATTCTAAATGTGTGTTCACCAGCAGAAAGATCAATTTTTCCGATGACAACATCTTTCCATTCCCAATAATTAGGAGCGCCATTGAATGTAAATTGTACATCTTCCGCGGTCATTAATGTTTCATCCATTTCGAATTTAACACCTTCATTAATCTTATAATTTAATTCGGTGTCAGACATACGAGATGTTACATACAAAGTCGCGTCTTTTAATAATTTGATAGAAATTTCAAAAACTGAGCCTGGTTTATAACCACAGACAGATTGTCTATTTGATGTTTCACCAACATTTGGAGTTTCAATATATGATCTACCTTCCGCTACAAAGTCTTCTCTTAATGTAGCTTTTGAAAAATCAAGGTTTTCCGCTTCAAAACGATATGTATTGAATTCATCAATTGTTACATCGATTCTTTTCTCTACTGTAATATTTACTGTAGCGGTCTTTCCTTGATAATTAATTGTTATAACTTTATCTTCAAGTTTGAGTGGTTCTGTTTTATCAATTAGGTAATTTGTAACCACTTGTGTTTTGCCGTCCGAATAACTGGCGGTAACTTCCATACCTGATTTATCAAAAACTTCTCCTTCTACATATGTAGTTTTTGTTGGTTGCTTTGTAATAGCAATAGATCTAAGAGTTGCTTGCTCACTTGTTGTGGTTGTTGTAGTTGCCGGTATTGTTGATGTAATCGTTGTTGTTATAGCTGTTGAACCTGTAGGCTCATCATTATTACATGATGCAAGTGTTCCAACAGCTAAAAACGCTGATAAGGCAACTACTGAAGTAACTAGTTTCTTTTTCACTTTTAAGTTTCTCCTTTAATATATTATTACATGAAAGATTATATATGTTAACAATCTTTATTTGAAGCGATTCGATAACCTTTTTAAAAACATTAAAAAAGCAGCATTTTGCGTGCTGCTTATTTTTTATAATGGCAAATCTTTTTTCTTGAAGTTGAATGCACCAATAACATATGTAACAACCGCTATAAGAAGGAGGAACATAAGTTTGAACCAATATGTTACATAATCTCCACTCATAACTGCTAATGCATCGAATAAAGAATTGATGGTCAAGTAATTAAATAATGACATCATTGTAATTCTTATTGTTCCAGGAATTGCTTTCGTGGCAAACAATCCTAAAATTGAACAGATAAAGAAGAATATAGCAATACCACCACCAACACCAATGGATTGACTGGTCTTATTAAAATGACATGAAGTTAAGAAATTTATTCCGCTTATCGCTAACGAAACCATGAAGTTTCCTAATGCATATAAGCACAAATCAACAATTGGAAGAGATGTTTCTAAATCTGTTGATCCTGCCCATATACCAATTTCTCTTGTTATTATGCTGTATAAAAGAAGAGTTAATGCCATAACAATCTCCGAGAAGATTAAATAACAAGCTTGAGTGAATATAAATGAATTTCTTGTTGTAGGAGTTGAAAGGGTAAAAGCAAGTGATCCTGTTTCGACTTTTTCAGAAACAAGGTTTTTGGATAATAAGATTGTATATACAAGCGGAATCAATAACGCTGCTATTCCAAATGAAACAACACCAACAATAATTCCATATGTATTCATATCGCCCATCTCTTGAAGTGATTCATCAACACTTGTAGGGAGTTGAGCCATAACACCTAAACTACCTTTGTTTGTAGCGAGCAAATTCGCTTCTTCAATTGAATATCCTTCATTAACAAAATCGTCAGAATATGTTTCAAATGATGAAATTCCACTCGCAGCATAACCTTTAACTAAAGTCATCATTTCTTTTCCACTCATAGAAGAATTCTCAATAGTAATCTCTTCAATTGACGAAATCTTTATATCATTTTTGCTATTATATGTTTGAATTAAAGTGGCTTTAGCCATATCTGAAACTTCTTTAACAGCAAGATCAGCAATCGCTTCTTTATTAACGTTAGTTCCATCAAAATATTCGTTTTTATTATCAACACGCTTTAAATAAATTTTCATGAAATTTTCTAATTTTGATGAAATAGTAAGAATATTTTCTTTTGCTTGTTCTTTTGCACTAGCGATTTCTTCATCACTATAAGATTCTCCAGTAAGAATATCTTTATGCATTTTTTGAAGCATATTTGATGTCTTTCCCATTTTTTCTTTTTCTTTAATATAGACATCAGGATTATAAATAGTTACCGCTACTTCTTCTTTTATTTCATTTCCATTTGAAGCATATTCACCTGTTCCAACTAATCTAACTGGATAACCTAAATCGTTTGTTTTATATTCAACAGTAAAATTTGGAAGATATTGATAATATGCATATTTTTCAAGTGTCTCAATAACATAATCTTGGCATGAAGAAGAAACACTCAATGATCTAATCGAATCATTTGAAATATATTCATCTTTATTAGAATTATATTTTGTTAATAATATATCACACGTTTCATTTATGAATTCGTTTGTTTCATTATCCGCTAAAAGAGGAAGCAATTTTAACGATGAGTCAATTTTTACATTGTTAACATCTTCGCTATTATCATAAACACGCACTATAGCATCATTAAATAGGAATGAAATATCATCAACTTTTTCATCATCACTTATTTTGTATGTATTTATAAGTTCGTTCGAAAAAGCAACTGGAATAGCTTTTTTTAATATATCTTTATTTGTTTTTGTTTTATCTTTCGCATATATATCGAAATAAGTTGAAATAATTGCTTTACCAACATTCTTTTCTTCATCGCTATAATTTGTTAAAGCATCAAGAGTTTTATTTGCTAATTCCATTGTTGCGCTTTTTGCAACATTTTCTTTTATTGAAGCATCACCTGGAGTGACTTCATATGTAGCATCATATACTTTCTTTGCAGCATCGATTGAAGTATTAAGCGTCTCATCTTCGACTTTTTCAACTTCAGTTTGGAATAATAATCTGACTGTATCATCAGATGAAAGAAATGTCTCATATGAATCAGCGGTATTGCTATAACCTGAATACAATGAGATAGCACCACTTTTAATTGTGTTTTCATAATCAGCATTCGAGAATAAATCACTTAACGCAGCGGAAGTAGAATTAATATGAAGAGTTGAAAGGATGATTATGATGATAACCATAATTAAAGCATTGCCTAAAGATACAATAGTTAAACCTAATCTATTTGAATGAAGTGATTCTTTAAATAACGCCATTGAAAACAAGTGATTTTTTCTTCTTTGTTTGTTATTAGGAGATGATACACTTGGTGGCATAGCCATAATGTCATCATTTACAATATTATTTTCTTCTTGAACAATTTTCTTTTTCATAATTATTTGCCCTCCTTTAATTGCATCTTTCTTCTTTCGTCGAAATATGTTGTTAAATTAAATTTAACTTCGGAAATAAATTTGATCTTATATTTTGCTAACTCAATGAATAAATTATCGATATCATCTTTCAAGACTCTTATTGTTGCTTGATTATATTCATCTTGATGACGAGTAATTCCTTTATGCGATTTAATAAACTTTTGATAATCGTCCTTATTAATGAATTCGATTTTAAAATCTCTTTCTTTACGATTTTTAATGTCAGAGACAACAGCTACATCGACAATTTTTCCATTTGTCATATAAGCAACTTTATCGCAAACTCTCTCAAGTTCATCAATGCTATTAGATGTTACAAGTATTGTTACTCCTCTTTCTTTTTGCTCAAGAATTAATTTCAATAATTCTTCTCTCATGAGAGGATCAAGACCAATAGATGGCTCATCCATGATTAATATAGGTGATTTGAGCATTATTGCCGACACAATAGCGGTTTTTTGTTTCATACCTTTGCTCATTCTTTTTGGATACGCTCTGATATCGAGTTGCATACGCGATATTAATTCATTCGCGTATTCAAAATCATTTTCTTTCATCCCAAGCGACATTCCATAATCGTGAAGGAATATAGAGCCAGATTTAACATCCGGAAAATTTATTTCGCCAGGGACATAACCAATGTATAGTTTTGTAAGTGCGGCATCTTTATATGCATCAAAGTTGTAAATTTTAATATTTCCTTGATCGGATTTTATAAAACCCATAACTTGTCTAATAAGTGTTGTTTTACCAGCACCATTTTCACCAACAATACCTAGAGTTTCACCTTCTTTAATATCTAAATTGATATCAAAATTGCCCCTATTCTCGCCATAATTTTTAGTGACATCTTTAATATGTATTACAGTTTTTTTATCATTCATTTTTTGATGCCTCCATAAGTTAAATCTTCTTTATAGAAAGACATAAAATAATCTTCAAGAGTTTCTTTCTTTTCTTCTAAATCAATAAAAGGCGTTTTACTTATCGCTTTTATAAATTCATTAGTGGATTTTTCATCAACATCCATACTCAAACTATTGCTTTTTCCATTAATTGAAACATTGAATTTATCTTTTTTAAGCCTTTTTTCCGCTATATCACACTCTTTTTTATTTTTATATGTTATGACATATGTTTTTGTGCTTTTATGTTTTAAATCGTTAGCGACAAAATTTGAAACTATTTTTCCATCTTTAATAACTGCAATTTTGTCACAACATGAATCAACTTCCGCGAATATATGTGAAGATAAAAGAATTGTTTTTCCTCTTCTTTTTTCTTCTTTGACAAGATTGATGAATCTTTCTTGCATCTCAGGGTCAAGACCGCTGGAAGGTTCGTCCATAATAATGATGTCAGGATCATTCATGAATGCGCATATAATAGCGGTTTTTCTTTTCATTCCAAGAGACATTTCTTTGCAATATAAATCTGGTTCATACTTGAAATATTTAATTAAGAAATTTAACAATGTCTTATCAGTTAATCCTTTAAGTTTCATTTGTTCTTCAATTACTTCTTTTCCTTTAAGATTTAATGGAAGAGCTACTTCACCAGGTATATATGAAACACCTTGCATAATAATTTCTCTGTTTTTTAAAGAATTAATTCCCCTTAGAAGAGTTTCACCACTATCAGGAATTGAAAAACCCATAAGATGTCTAATGGTTGTTGATTTTCCTGCACCATTAGGACCAAGAAATCCAAAACATTCGCCTTTAAGAACTTTAAAAGAAACATCGAATACACCTCGACCTTGACCATAGTCTTTTGTTAAGTTTTTAATTTCAATTTCGTAATCCATGATTTTGCCCTTCCTGATAGTTATTGCACTATTGCCCAATATCTCTACCGCTGTTATATTATTACTACCCTCTTCCAATTTCAAGACTTTTGTAATAAAATTATTTCGATTTTAGAAAAGAGAGCTAAAAATTATGGGATTTACTGAACAAATAAACAAAGAAGATGCGCGAATAATACGCACAAAAAGAGATCTAGCAAATGCACTAGAAGAATTATTAAAAGAAAAAAGCTTTGATGAGATATCTATAAAAGATATAACTGATAAAGCTTTAATATCTAAAAATACTTTTTACAATAACTTTAATGATAAAAACGAGTTATTAGTGTTTTTATTTTCTAGATACGAAGACATTTTAATAAAAGAAACAAAACCTATTTTAGAAAAAACTTTTTTTGCTACTAAATTGTTTAGTTTCAAAAAATGCGTTGAGACAATCGTTCACTTTTTTTACACAACAAATCTACCATTCAAAGAAATAATCAAAAATGATACATCACATATTCTTTTCTATAATTTAGACACTTTCATTCAAGATATTTTTGTAAAGCTTGAAAATAAATATGGCAAATTTTTAACAAAGAAAATAAATAGCAAAATTACTAGTACATTCTATGCTGGTGCATTTGCTAGTACAATTTATTTTGCTTACGCTCAAGATCTTGAAATAGATGAAAAAGCAATAGCAAAAGATTTAACAAAACTTTCATATCACATAGTTGAATAAGACATTAAATACAATCTGAAAGACAGTTTATTACCTCTTTTGCGTATTTTGAAATAACTTCAATATTATTTCTAAATTTTTTAATATCCCCGCTAGCCCAAGAAAGAATATAAGAGAAACTATAATCATTTGTATCTAATCCTAAATATGAACAAACAATACAGGAAATAGACTCCGCTTCAACTTCTCTTATATCTCTTGTAGGAAGTGATATCAATCCCTCAAATCCTTCTTTATATGGACAATGTGCTAACGCGTGAGCGGACTCATGAATTAAAACTGATATTTCTTCTAAATTAGACATATTTTCAAGAAGATATATCATTTTTTCTTTATATCTACATTGACCAAAGCATCCTTTCCCTAATATTTCTTTTGATACATATTTAATTTCATATCCTTTCTTATTTATAAAAGTGGATAATTTTTTAATAATCTCATCCTTTTTATTTACATTAATAGTCTTATCAATTTCAAAATTATTTATCTTTTCTCCTTCTGTCTGAGATATATCAAATACATATGAAAATTTATATCCAATTACTTTTTGAACTTTCTTATCATCTTCATCATCACTAATAAGATGCTTTTTAATAGGCGATATTATTTTAATTGCTTTTTCACCTTTTTTAATTGTCCTATTTAATTTGTTCCATTCTCTTATGCCTTTTAAAGTTCTCGCTTCTTTCATTTGCGAAAAAATATATAACTGATTAGTAAAAGAATATTTTGAAATATTACCTAAAGTTAATAAAACTTTTTTATATTTTCCATCTTTGATAAACATAACAAGTTGTTCATCAATATGCTTTATTAATTTATTTATTTCTCCACTAGATATAAATGAATGCTTTTCCATATTATCTTAATAGTTAAAAATATTAAAAATTATTCATTCATTTATTAAAGCAACAAAAAAGTCCCCCGTTAACGAGGGACTCTTAATGATGTAGTTAATTAGGCAAATTGAGCTTCTAGGATAATTCCACCAACTTTACCCCATGTACAAACAACACCATATAATGTATTGCCTTTAATGAATACAGATTGAATGTTATAACTTGTATCCGCTAAATCGGTTGGCATAGCAATATTTACGCGACCAACATATGATCCACCCCAACGATAAATAAGAATTGGGACTTGTTTTTGGGCGTTAACTTTAAAGCTAACGTAAATATATTCATCATCAACGAAGATTGAACTTGAACCATATCCACTTGCAGAAGCACCTTGGCTAAATGTTTTAAGTTCATTTCCAGCTTCGTCATATGTTTTAACTTTGCCACCAATCAACGCAGCATATTGATTGTTATGTTCGTTAAATTGAATGCCTGTTGCACCAACAATTGGGAAGCTAACTTTTTCAAATTGTTTATCAGAAGAGGTAAAGTCATTTGTTAAATCAATCTTCCACATTTCTTCACCGTTTTGAACTCCGGTAATTAAATATAAGTCATTTCCTTTAACGAATAATTGTGATCCGTCACTGCTATAACTTGCGTTAGAAATTGTTTTTGAAGCAACAACTTTGAAGTTAGTTGGATGTATTTTTCTAACTGTAGTTGGAGTATGAATTCCTCCTGCGCTACTAGCAAGATAGATATAACCATCATGATATACACCACCCATCAAATATTGAGTAATTAATGAATCAATACTTTGAGAAGCAAAACTTAATGAAAGGCTTGGGTTCTTGCTATAAATATCACCAAACAACGATCCGTTAGCGACAGTAAGTCCTGTAACATCAAATGTCTTCACGACAGTTCCTTTTTTATAAGAAACTGTGAACGATGTATCACTTTCACTTGTAAATGTTTCTTTATCAAGAGTAAAATCAGTGACTTTTTCTTTTGTACCATCTTCATAATAAGCAACTACTTTAATGTGGTTGCGAATATTTTCACCAATGATAAATCTATTTGTGTCACATGTAACTTCAATTCTATCTAATTTTGAAGTTGGGAATACATTTGAATCAGTATCGATTTTCCAAATATAAGTGCCATGACTACCTTCCCATGTACAAGGACCAACATACATTTCGTTATTGTGGGAAACAATTGATTGAATATTGAAATTATTTTCACCTAATTTGATTCCACTAGTGGAAGATATACCGACATAATCACCACTTAATGTGTATATTTCAATAGGTAATGTAGCTTGGTTTGTAGCACGATAAGAAACATAAATGTACTTATTATCACCAGTGATAGATGCTGCAGGCCAATTGCTATAACCTTTAAGAGAAATTGTGCTATTTACTTGATTACCATCTTCATCAAAGAAATAAAGTGATTTGCTATCGTCGATAACAGCATATTGAGAAGTGATTTCACTATAATAAACTGATCTTACTCTCTTATTGGTCTTATCTTCAAATGGAAGTGTGTCTTCTGTTGGAAGTTTTCCGGCTATAGCATCTGTTGGCATAGATACAACTTTACACTTGCTATCGCCTGGATAAAGAATTGTATAAACCTTACCATCTTTTACAAATAATTGAGAATTGTCATCTGAAACATATTTTCCATCTTCAGTTTTTGGAAGCAATGTATCAAATGCCGCTGTTTGTTCAACAACTTCCCAAGTATTTGGATCAATTTTCGAAATATTTGATGCGTGATTACCGTCAACACTCTTAGAAGCATAAATGTATTCGCCATCACTAGCTAAGCCCATATGATAACCACCAGTATTGATTTGGCCATTAGAACCAATTACAGGATTTGCACTTGTACTTGGAGAATAATCGCTAGCGCAAGCTTCAACATATTCACCGATAGTATATTTAGAATCGACATTCTCTTTAATTGTCTTAAGCTCAGCGGACATAATAGTGTAGGCATCGCCTAAAGTGCCGGTTTCGTTCTTTTGACCAAAGCGAAGAATTGAGAAATAGAAGACACCATTAAGATATGTAATACCTTGTGTATTCATCTTTTCTGGCACATAAATGCTTTCTTCACCACCCATATCAGCGATTGAGTTAGGAATTTGATATTGTCCAATACGATTACCTGAATAATCATAAACCGCGATTGTAGGTCTATTATTTCCATCTTTTGAATAGTTAACAAGAATGTATTGTGAAGTACCACTCATTCTTGAAATATTTCCATAAGCACCAGAAATCTTTGGATTAAATGAAGTAACTAGCTTCATATCTTTATCAAAGATTGAAATTGTCTTATCAACTAAAACTGCGAATGTTTCATAGTTAGCATTGTAATAGACATCTCTAATTGAAGCATTTTCCATGCCATCAAATTTAAGAATTTCTTCACCATCAGCGCAGTCAACGAAGCTTGCTCCATCTACGAAATCGTTAACATTAATATATGATTGACCACCTTCAGAATGGAATAAAACTAGTTTTCCATCATAATATGTAATACCAGTGTTCTTTTCATAATAATAAGCGCCTGTTGGAGAAGATGTAGCAACTATTTGTTTTGTTGTAGGATCTAGTTTAAATACTTTGATCTTACGCATATCATTGCTATAAGAAGTTGTTGTGCCATAGATGTATTGTCCATCAGTAGTTAATCCATGACAATATGGATTTGGTCTTGGATCATCCCAATGAACAAGTTGAGCTAAATTAGCATCAAATGTATCATTATTCTTTGCAACAACACCCATATATTCATCAAGTGAAGAATAAATTTCACCTTCGTATTTGTTATATGCTTCTATTTGTGCAACAGCAATATTTGCTTTGTCATCTTTAACAGATAATTTAACTTCATTTTTACCTTCTTTTAATACTAAATCAGGTAAATCTAAATCGAGTAAACTATATGTTCCATTTGTGGCAGGAAGAATAGCCCCATTATCAAGAGGGATTTCGTGTCCATTTACAAAAAGCGAAACATTTTTACCAAGTGAAATATCTTCTGCACCTAAATTAGCTAAACGAATTCTAAATTTAGTTTTAGAAATGCAAGAAACATTAAACTCGAATGAAATATTTTTGGTGTTTTCCACTAAAGTGACATTTTCTGTTTCTTTGCTTGATTCAATATATGCTTCAACTGTTTTCTTTGTTCCGCCTTCTTGAGTGAATGTATTAGCGTCAACAAAGTTTGAAACTTTTGCTGGAGTTGAGGCAAATAAAGATGAATTTTTCATCTTGATTGTTAATATACAGTTCTTCATGAATGAAGCGCTTGTTATATTACCTTCAACTTCATATAAACTTGGATCAACAATTAAACGGTTACCGTTTGAGTATTGAGCGCGGACATTTAATTTTGCAGATGTAAGAGGTTCACCTTCTTTTAATGATACTTCTCCATCTTGAGCAATGCTTACAATGTTTCCATCGACATAATCAGCTTTCTTAACAACTGTGACAGGAACATCAAATGAGACTTCATCTTCACCATCTTTATAATGGATTTTTGCACTTGATTGTCCTTCACTAAGCGCACCTTCATTATCAATAGTGATATCTTTTAAATCGACATCTTTTTCGCTCTCATCATTATAGACAGCTTTTACTTTCATGCCATCTACTGAGAACTTCATATCATCTGAATAATAAACGCGATATGGTTGTTCCTCCATGACAAGACGACTTATTTTAACAGCGAGAAGTGAAATATCAACTTCAGCGGTTTTTGTAACTGTTTTTGGTTCAGTTACTTCTTCTTCGCCTGCTTCATCTGTTTTCTTTTCTTCTTCGTAAGTATATGTATAACTTACAGTGACTTTACCACCATTAGAAGAGAAATCTTCAGGAACAGTTATTGAATAATCGCTTGATTGAATAATTTTTTCAGATTCTTTACCTTTTTCAGTGAATTGTGCTTTAACTAAGAAATCATCAGCTTTAGGATTTGCTCTACCATTGGCGAAATAATTAACTCCGTCTTTAACTTGAGCTGTAATTCCTAAAAATTCTAAAGGTAAGCTATTTAAATATTCTTCATAACTTCTTTGGCTTTGAAGATCGTCATAATATTGCTTATAACTTGCATAAGAACCACCGATAGCACTAGCGGCAGAGACAACAACAACAAGTCCTGCAGCAGAAGCTAGGGCAATATTAATCATTTTACGTGTTATTTTCATGCTATTTAGTCTCCTTATCATTTGGTTCTTCATCTTTTTTGCGATTCTTACCAAAGGCAAATACTAAATTACCATCTTTATCTTCTTTAACAATGAAGCTTACTAAAACCATTCCGCCCCACATTGTTAATAAAGTACCAATTGTAATATTGAGTGTTAATACAACTGGTTTCCACCAACACCATGAATCAATAGAAACAGAGCTGATGAATTTATCGTCATCAGATGGATTAAGTTTATATTGTTCTTCATAGTAGTTAGCGCGTAACCACATATATGTGACATGGTGAGCAACATCACGGATTGCGTGTTGAACTCTTGCACTTGAATTATAGTCATATGTGACACCTTCAATTGTGCCAAGTCTAACGCCCATACCGAAGTCACCACCGCAGCGAATTAATGTATCGCAATATGGGTTATGACCAATATAGTCAGTTGTAATTGCGCCTTTGAAATCCCATTCTTTACGTAAAACACCACGAAGAAGGGCTTGTGTTGTTTCAGAGTGTTCAGCACCAACACCTTGATATGTTGTCATAACACCTAACCATCCGCCATCGAGAACGACTTTACGGAATGATTTAAGGAAGTTTTCTCTTAAACCTTGTTCAGTCATCCAAATGTTAGTTCCACCATAGCCATAAAGAGCGAAGTGTTTCATCATGTTATATCTTCCTCTTGTTCCAAGGCCACGGACAGCTTCGGCCATTAAAGTACCTGCAAGCATCATATCTTCAGATGGAGATTCATGGTTTCTTCCAAAGAAGGATGTTCTATGGCAGTCCATAGCAAATCCCCAGTCACCCATAATACCAAGGCTCTTCATATCGTCGCCGAATGATTTGCCAAATTCGTATAATAATTTTTTATTCCATGTTGAGGCAATGGTTACCATTGTTGGATAACCTGTTCCTCTTGGAGCGGAAACGAAGGACTTAATTTGTGAAGGTCCATCGACGTCAAGTAAAGCTGGTTTACCGATAGAATTTAAGGCTTTTGAACCATAATAGCCACCGATCATATTGAGAACTTCTTCCATTGTAAGTTGATCTAGAAGTTGTTCCCATTCAGGGGCATCATAATCAGCACCTAATTTTTTACCGAGTTCATTAATAACACCATTTTCCGCTACTTTTAAGCCGTTATCAGCACCCCAAGTTGGTTTTTCAGTTGGAATTGGATCACCAAATTCATCAACTCCAGTAGCGTTATCCCACGCTTTAAGTCTTTCAGTGCTATAAGTGCTTGTTTTTGCAGTTGGAGTAAT
This sequence comes from Bacilli bacterium, assembly GCA_050874705.1. Taxonomy (GTDB): domain Bacteria; phylum Bacillota_I; class Bacilli_A; order RFN20; family CAG-826; genus Fiminaster. The sequence continues at coordinate 4,599 of JBNMLE010000011.1, read as the reverse complement.
ATTTCTTCTTGCATTATAAGAGGTTCTTAAATCTTCAAGACTTGTAAAACCTTTTCTTGATAACCAATTAATACCTGGATCAAATGAACCATCTTTTTCAGTTGCATCAATTGGAGTCATATCAATTGCATCTGAACCTGTGAAAAGATTCTTAACAGTAGCACCTGTTACTGGGTCATTTGCAATTTTAATATCGCTATCAACTTTGAACTTAAAGTCACCGCTTACTTCATTTGAATCATATGTAACATTTTTAACACTATGTGATGAAGTGCGTAATGAAAGAGTATATTGACCATGTTCAAGTTCATAACCTTTGAAACCATTACTATTTCTATCGTAGCAATCATATGAAGCGAAATCATATGGGTCTACGCTAATCTTAATTTCTTCAGTAGAATTTGGTTCAAGAATATTTGTTTTTGCAAAACCAGCAAGATTGACATATGGTTTTTCAATTGCTTGTTCATTTACGTGTCCATAATATGGAGCGATAGCGTATATTTCAACGACATCTTGTCCTGGAATAGTACCATTATTTGTAACAGCAACTGTGAAATCAATCTTATCTGTATCAAGGAATGACATATTTTCAGTATATGGAATAGGATTTTCTTCACCTTTTCTATTTACTTCAATTTTTGTAACATTCCATGAATAATCGTTATAGCTAAGGCCATAACCAAATGGAGCATAAACTACTCCATCATATCCTGCGCCATATTCATTATTTACACTATCCCAATAATGTTCTGAATCCGCTGTTTCATACCATTTATATCCTAAATAAACGTTTTCAATAGCGTCAGTATATGTAATTCCACTATCAAGATATGCTTGTCCACCTAAATAAATATTGGCTGGATTTGTAAACATATCGTATGGGAATGTATCGACTGTTCTACCAGAAGGAGATACTTCACCATAGATGAGTTTTGGAAGAGCATCAGCGGCTCTTGTTCCTGTAAAGCCAACATACATCGCGGCGTCAAGACCAGGAATTGTTTTCATAAATCCCATTTCAAATGGGTTTGCGGAGTTGATAAATACAATAACATTTTTGAAGTTTTCTCCGCAGTAACGAAGCATTGCTTCTTCTTCAGTACTTATCTCAAGATAGTGTCTTGTGTGATCATCAGTATTAACATTGCCTTCTTTAATTTGAGAAGTTGGATCGCAGTTCATACCTTCGCCAGCCATTCTACCGATGACAACAAAAGCTGTATCAGAGAATTCTTTGGAATAATTTAACAAGTCGTTAGTGTAATAACCATTTTTCTCTTCACCAGTTGTTAAATCATTAATGTCTGGTTCTCTAAGTGGGGTAAATTCGCCGATATAAGTATTTCTTGTATCAAACTGTTCCCACATTGGTTTACAATAGGCGCGATACATATCATATAGACGTGTATTTGTTTCAACACCATAGTTTTGAAGCGCTTTTACTAAATCAATATTTTTAGTATAATCGCCATCTTCCGGGGCTACTCTACCTGAAGCATTTCTACCATCAGATCCAATGACCCAGTCAACACTTCTCCATCCAAAAACATTAACTTTGTTTACTGAACGGCTAAGTGGCAAAGTACCATCGTTTTGAAGAAGAATGGCACCTTCTTGCATGAGTTTTTTTGATAACTCTTGCCCATTAGTTGAGCTTAGTTCGAGCGCGCTTTCATCGACAATTGGAGCATTCAAATACGAATTGATTTCATTTTCGTATTTGTTAACCATTGCGTTGCCAACAATTAAACCTGCTACTAAAGCAGCAGTCGTTACGCCGAACACAATCGCGTTAGCAATTTTTTTGTTCATCTTTCCCTTTCCGCCGCTTATTTGTTTACAAATGAATAAAAATAAGCGACTTGCTAAAAGTTAGCGCTTACATTGTATCTATTTGATATTTTATTGTCTTGTTTTTGGCGTAAATGTCTAAACAAATGTCGTATTTAGTTATTTTTAGCATTATTTTTAAGTTCATCTAATGGGAAAGCAGCATTAAGAGAAAAGATATTGTCTTTAAATCTAAATGTTAATGAACCACCATATTTCTTTGTAACTCTTTCAATAGATCTTGTGCCGTAACCGTGAAAGGATTTATCTTTTTTAGTAACAGGGAAACCGTTAGAAAATTCCACTTCTTCATTGCAATAATTTTCAATATGAATAATTAAAAATGATGCTTTTACAACAACATTAATTGTAATTGTTCTATCTTCTTCATTTGCTTTTAAAACTGCTTCAATTGCATTATCAAGTCCATTTTCAAAAAACGAATATATATCCGCACTGCTCATAAAAGATAGTTTCTCCCCATCAATCAATGATGAGAAACGTATATTATGTTCTTTACAATATAATGACTTTTCCGCAAGTATAAAATCAATTGTAGCGTTTCCGGTTTCGATACTCTTATCATAAATCTGAAGTTCACTTTCAAGTGACTCAAGTGCGTTCATCTCTTGTTTACTTTTAGCGTATTCTTTTAATCCTTCTACTTGATGTTTCAAATCGTGAATACGCATATTAATTAATTCCATGTTTTTCTTAGATTGTTTAAATTTTTCATTTTCGTTATGAACAATTTGCTCTAACATAGCATTTTGATTTTGAAGTCTTTTTCTATAATAAGTATTGTAATGAAGAATAATTAAAAATAGACATGCAATCATCGCATAAATTCTTGAAGATATATAACCAACAAAGTCTGATGTTGATTGTGCAAACATAGAAACAATATAAACGACAACTAAAGTCAAATTGGTCATAAAATATACGACATTGCCTTCAATTAAATCAGGAATCATTTCGCCTTTAAGCTTATTAACAAAAAAGAAATAATATGGAACAAAACAAAGAATATAAATACCATTATAAATAAGAGATTGATATAACTCATATTTAGATGAACTTAATCCTGATATAAAAACAATTAAAGAAGATAAATTATCACCAAGGTTTTGAATCGCATATGCGCTTAATGCGAATAATATTATTTGTTTAGGACGTAACTTATAAGTCGCAAACATTGGAATAAGTGATAATAAGAAAATTATAAGGAAAATAATTCTAAACCAACCAATCTTAATGTCGATATTAAAATAAACAACATTCACACTCAACATGAAATATAGAAGCGATGAACTTAAATAAAAAGGTAGCCACCACTTCCTTTTAGGCAAAGTAAAAACGCAAAGAGACTCCGCAATAAAAAGAGGAACGACAAAACGAATAAAGTAATAGCCTATTGCCTTAACTGCGGTATAATCTTCATACATTTTATGCGTTCTCGCCTAAATAATTTGTAAGAGCTTCAACAAAATATTTTTTCTTTTGCTTTGATATATTTAATGTTTGATCTTTAAGAACAACAACATTTTTTGCGTTATCGATTTTATTAACATATGCAAGGTTAACAAGATAACATTCATTGCATCTAGAGAAACTATAATTTTCTAATTTATTAACATAGTCACTCATTTTCCCTCTTATAGAAATAATTTCATCATTATTTAAATGAAAATATAGATAATGATTATCAACTTCTATATAAATAATATCTTTTATCAATACTTTCTTAATTCCCGCTTTACTTTCTAAAATAAGATATGAGTTTTTATTGTAATTAATTTTCTCAATTGCTTTTTTAACAAGGAATGTAAAATCTGTTTTTGCAATTGGTTTAACTAAATAGCCAAAAGCATTTACATAATATCCTTTAACAGCGTATTTAGCGGAATAAGAAATAATTATAATTGGGACGTCTTTATCTATTAAACGTAACTTACTTGCAGCGCTTAATCCATCAAGATTAGGCATTTCAATATCCATGAAGATCAAATCGAATGAAGTATCACTACATTTATTAATAAATTCAGCCCCATCTTTAAAATAGGAAACTGAAAAAGAAATATCTTGGTCCTTTTCATATTCGTTTAATAGTGATAAAACGATTTGATATTGATTTTCATCGTCTTCCACTACCGCAACCTTAAGAAAAGTCATAACAATATTTCCTTATTAAAAAGATAATAAATCACTAATTTTGTTTTTTCAAGGTGTATGAAATATTCACATAAGTTTGATCTTTTTAAGATTTTTATCTGTTTTATTGAATAGTATCTGAAATTACATTAAAAAATACACACTAACGATTTTGCTTTTTAATTAAAGTTTTTTAAATTAGTGCCTTACCCAAACTTTAATTGCTGATAAATGCTTGCATTTGAACACTATTTTTCAATTTTTAATGTCCTTTTGCAAGTTTTGAAACACCTTCTAAAATATTTGCGCCCATAAAAGTTGGTTCTTCGAAAATGTGCTTAAAGAATTTCTTCTTTTAATTTTGTATTTTAGTACCCTTTATTTGATTTAAAAAAAGCCAGCTTTTTACCGAATATGATAATATGACTGGCTTTTTAAAATTTAATTATGCTACTTTAACTGGTTTGTTATTTCCAACTATAAATTCATAAATGTATGAATCACCAAAAAGTCCTGCAGTAATATAATTTGTAAAATATATAGAATTATTAATAAATGTAAATGTTGTTGCGTAATATGTTGAATTACACGCTAAAAGGCATGTTCCTTGAGATG
>JBNMLE010000010.1:0-32836 GCA_050874705.1 Bacilli bacterium | reverse complement strand
GTATAAAATATAAAAGAGGTTGATTATATGAAAAAAGTTGTTTTATTAGCGTTAATTACTCTCCTCCTTGGATCTTGTGATAGCAATTCAATTCCCACTAATGATAGTTCATCAAATACTGATAGTAATACATCATCGATAAGTGAAGAAACAAATTCAAGCGGAAGTGATATTACGATACCAACTGATATTACAACTGTAAGTTCGACTGCAAAAGTAATAAAAATAACTAATGTTATTACTTACCCAGAAAATGTTTATAAAGATTCTGTTATTTCTCCAAAAAATGTTTTAATTGAATTAGAACTTGATGATGGAAGAACAATTAGTGATAATCCAGATTACATCGAAACAGATTTTACAAATAAAAGCGATGGTGAGAATGTAGTTTCAACTGTTCATTATCAAGAATTTACCGCAACATTTGAATCTGTTTTGCGTGACTATGTTGTCGATATAATTACTCCTGAAATTAGCGGAGGTGCTGCTTCATATATTCCTTGGTCATATACATCAGCGTTATCTAACGCAAGATATGATGGAATAACGGGAACAAGTAATGGCGCTTTTAAATTTTCTGGTAGCGTTTTATCAGCAGGAAAGCCTGGTATTTTAACTCCTATTTCTGCTGGCGCAATAAGAAAAGTAAAAATTAATTGGAACGAATCAACAAAAGATTCCGGGGGCAATATTGTTGGAATATATGGTAAAAATACTCCTTTTGTAGATGAAGAAGATCTTTTAGATTTATCCGATTGTAGTTTGATACACAATTTTACTTTTGATTTAAATAATTTATCTGATGAATACGAAGCAGTTGATAATTATCATTATTGCGCAATCATAACAAATGGTGTTCTTTGTGTTGATTCTTTTGAAATATATTGGGACACATATTCACCTGCTAGTGAATTAACTAAAATGGAATTCAATGGTTCATTATCCGCATTAACAACTGATAGCGAATATAATATGGATGAATTCTATGTTACTGGAACTTATTCGGATGGAAATGTAGTTGATATAACTAGATTATGCAATATTGAAATATTGACTCCTATTCCTAGCGAAGTGAATGAAAATTTTGAAGTTAGTGTGAAAGCGACATATTTAAGAAGCGAAGCATTAACATTAACGGAAAATGTTAAAGCTGTTATAACTAGAGGAAAACCAACTGTAGCAAAATTTGTTTATCCAGATTTAATTTGTGGTGGAGAAATCTCCGTTAGCCGTTTTTCCAAAGATGGTCTTTTCTATAAAGAAAATGCGGACCCTGATGAAATTACTCATATTCAAATTTTAAATAATGAAGCTTATTGGACTACTTCGCCAAGCACAATTCTTGCAACATTAAATATTGGAGGAAGTGCAAATTTATCTTTCGACGAAGATCATGGTGTTTATGTTGAATTATTAGGTGAAAATGGCGATGTTATCGAAGGAACAAGAAAATTAGTCTTCACAAATTCAACAAAAGCTGAAGTAGCATTTGAAATTGAATTTAGTAATATTGATAATGTTTTCGGTATACGCGTTTCACATAAAAAAGTTTCTAGAAAAAATCTTAGAGTATACGGAATTATGCTTCAATATGACAATTAGTCATAACAACGCTTTTTGCCTTATCAATTAATAAATAATTTTAATATTTATATTAATTTCATATAATATACACTTATGGAAAACTTGAAAGAACAAACAAAAGCAAATCAAATCAAACTTCATACTTTTGATGAAGTTAAAGAAAAATATTATGTTTATATAACAAACCCAAAGTCTAGACAACTTGTTGAAGATGCCTATGAATTTGCCAAAAAGAAACACGAAGGACAATATAGACGCAGTGGTGAACCTTATATTCATCATTTAATTGAAGTTTGTTATATTTTAACGGAACTTAATTGTGGTCCGACTACTTTAGCAGCTGGACTTCTTCATGATGTTGTTGAAGACACTGATGCAACTCTAGATGATCTAAAAGTTTTTGGTGATGATGTTTGCATGATTGTTGATTCGTTAACAAAAATCCAAAGATTAAAACTTTCTCATCGAAAAGAAGAAGATTTTGTTGCTGAAGATCATCGAAAGATATTTTTAGGAATGGCAAAAGATGTTCGCGTTATTGTGATTAAACTTGCAGACCGTCTTCACAATATGCGCACACTTGATTCTTTGCCAGAAAATAGACAAAAGACTCTTGCTAAAGAAACATTAGAAGTTTTCGCACCTATTGCTCATAGATTAGGTATTAATACAATTAAAAGTGAACTTGAAGATTTATCTTTGAAATATCTTGAACCTGAAAAATATAATGAGATAACTGCATTAATTAATAAAAGAATTAAAAATGGGCAAAAATCTCTTGATAACTTTTCTAAGAGAGTTGCAGATATTTTATTTAAACAAAATATTCCATTTCAAATGGAATCAAGAGTTAAATCATTATATTCCATATATCGTAAGATATATGTTAAGCATCATAAACCAGAAGAAATTTTCGATCTTTTAGCGATTAGAATTATCACCGAAACCGAACTTCAATGTTATGAAATATTAGGTATTATTCACGCTACATATACGCCTATTCCAGGCCGTTTTAAAGATTATATTGCTATGCCAAAACCAAATATGTACCAGTCGTTACATACATGCATTCTTTCAGGCGATGGTAATACTTTTGAGGTTCAAATTCGTACAAAAGATATGGATGATGTTGCGGAAAGCGGCATCGCAGCTCATTGGCGATATAAAGAAGGAAGCAATTATTCTCCAAAACAAGAACAAAAAGAGATTGAAGAAAAACTTCATTGGCTTAGAGATTTAGTTAATATTTCTGAAGAAGATAGTGATAACGCTAAAGAATATATGAATTCTTTGTCGCATGATATTTTCGAAGCAAATGTTTATTGCTTTACACCAAAAGGAAAAGTCATCGATTTACCAGCGGGTTCAACACCTCTTGATTTTGCATATAAAATTCACACAGGTGTGGCCGAAAAAGCAGTAGGAGCAATTGTAAATAATTCGATGGTTCCTTTAAATACGGTACTAAAAACTGGAGATATTGTTGAAATTAAAACATCAAAAGCATCTCAAGGGCCAAATGAAGATTGGTTAAAAATAGCAACAACAAACTTTGCTCGTTCACATATTAGAAAATTTCTTGCCAAAAAGAACGCCGATTTTCTTAAAGAAGATAAAATTGCTAAAGGCAAACAAATATGCCTTGATGCATTTAAAGCATATGATATTGGAGAAGGAGAAATGGAACAACTTTTGAATAATCAAAATGTTTTTTCCAATTTCAAAGTAGATGATTTAAATAATTTGTATTTAATGGTTTCAAATAAAAATCCTACTCCTGGTGCGATTATAGATTTTCTTAATGTAAAGCCAAAAGAAAAAATCAAATTAAATAAAGTTGAGAAAGTTGAAACAGATGATTCTCCTGTTTATGTTAAAAATGCTGGGAAGATTGCTATATCTTTAGCGTCTTGCTGCACACCTATTCCTGGGGATGAAATAGTAGGCTATATTACAAAAGGAAAAGGTGTTAGTGTTCATAGAAAAAATTGTCCAAATATTGTTAACGAAAGTAAACGTCTCATCGAAGTTTTTTGGCGTGATGATTTGAAGAAAAACGCTTATCCAGTTGATATAAAAATTGAATGTAATGATAGACCGAATCTTCTCATGGATGTAATGAATGTTTTGTCGCAAAAAAACATTCCAGTTACTGCAATTAACGCTCATTTACATACATCAACAAGAGAAACAACAATCACTGCGACAATATATGTAAATAACGCTTCGCAACTTCAAGATTTGTTTAATATTTTGAAAAATATAAAAAGTGTAAACGAAATACAAAGAATAATTCATTAATATACTTTTCATAAAACAATTTTCTATCGTTTGACCTTACATATTAAAATATGTATAATTATCTCATTGAGAAAGAGGTTTTAATATGGAAATTAATCCTGTAAAAGGTACTCACGATATAATCGGCGATGAAGCGGATCTTTATTTTAAATTAGAAATGGCCGCTAGAATGGTTGCTGATGTTTTTGGCTATAAAGAAATAAGAACTCCAATCATCGAACATTCTCCTTTATTTGTTCGCTCTGTTGGTGAATCAAGCGACATCGTCACAAAAGAAATGTACACATTCCTTGATAAAGGAAATAGAGAAATAACATTACGTCCTGAAATGACAGCGGGAGTTATGCGTAGCATTGTAAGCAATAAACTTTATGCAACAAGTGACTTACCTTTAAAATTTTATTATTTTGGTCCTTGCTTTAGATATGAAAGACCACAAGCAGGACGATATCGTCAATTCCATCAATTTGGTATAGAACAAGTTGGTGTTAAAAATGAATACGAAGATGCTGAAGTTGTTTTATTAGGTAAAAGATTCCTTGAAACAATTGGATTAGGTGATGTAAAAGTGATGATTAATACGCTCGGCGATCAACAATCCAGAGATAATTATCGCGTTGCATTAAAAGAATATTTTGCAAAACACATCGATAATATGTGTGATGATTGTAAAAGAAGATTAGAAATTAATCCGCTTCGCATACTTGATTGTAAAGTCCCAGAAGATCAAGAATTAATTAAAAACGCTCCAAAAATGAAAGACTATTTATCTGTCGAAGCTAAAATTTATTTCGATAAAGTTATAAATATTCTTGAAAGTGTAGGCGTCAAAGTTGAACAAGATGATACTTTAGTAAGAGGACTTGATTATTACACTGGCATTGTCTTTGAGTATCATGATTTGAATGACGAAGTTGGCGCTCTTGGTGGTGGAGGTCACTACAAAAACCTTCTTAAAGAAATCGGTGGCCCTGATTTAGAAGGTGTCGGCTTATCGTTTGGAGAAGAAAGACTTTATTATGTTATTAAAAAACTATTAGGAGATGAAAATTCTTCTACTGGACTTGATTATTACTTAATGGGAATGAATGAACAAGCAATTGAAAGCAATTTTATTCTAAAAGATATGCTTCGTTCGTTCGGATTAGTTACTGATGGTAATAATGAAACTAAATCATTCAAAGCCTTATTCAAAATTGCCGCAAGAAGAAGAGCAAAATTTGCAATTATTGTCGGCGATGATGAATTAAAAGATAAAAAACTTACAATTAAGAATTTAAAATCACAAGAACAAACAACCATTTCTTTGGAAGATGCGGATAGAGTACTTCCTTCGATGATTGAAGAATATAACAACAATGAAGGAGAATAAAATGGAAAGAACTTGTAGAAATACTGATTTATCAATTAAAGATGTCGGAAAAAAAGTAACCTTAGTTGGTTGGGTTGCTAAAAGAAGAAATTTAGGTTCACTTTTATTTATCGATTTAAGAGATAGAAGCGGAATCATTCAAGTAGTTGTTAATGAAGGAACTATTGTTCCAGATGTTAGAAATGAATATGTAATTTCTGTTAAAGGCACAGTTAATAAAAAAGATACTCCAAACAAAAATTTAAAAACTGGTGACATTGAAATTGTCGCGGATTCAATTGAAGTATTTAGCAAAGCTAAAACAACTCCAATGATGATTCAAGATGATACAGATGCTTTAGAAGACACAAGATTAAAATACAGATATCTTGATTTAAGAAGACCATGCTTACAACAAAATCTCATGAAAAGAGCACATATTGTTCGCATAGCACATGATTATTTTGATAAAAATGATTTCATTGAAGTCGAAACACCATGTCTAATTCTTTCAACACCAGAAGGCGCTAGAGATTATATTGTTCCATCAAGAATATCTCATGGTAGTTTTTACGCTCTTCCTCAATCACCTCAATTATTTAAACAATTGCTTATGATTGGCGGAATGGAAAGATATTATCAAATTGCGCGTTGCTTTAGAGATGAAGATTTACGTCAAGATAGACAACCTGAATTTACCCAAATTGACTTAGAAATGTCATTCCTTGACCAAGATCAAATTTTAACAATAATGGAAGGATTCTTAAAAAGAGTCTTTAAAGAAGTTATTAATGTTGATATTGCAACACCTCTTAGAAGAATGGATTACAGTGAAGCAGTAAATGTTTATGGTAGTGATAAGCCAGATACACGCTTCGGAATGCATTTATTCGATGTTAAAAATATTTTAGAAAAATCTGAATTTAATGGTTATCATGGAGCTGACGCTATTAAGGCAATCGTGGTTCCAAATGTAGCCGATAAATTTTCAAGAAAAACGATTGATTCATTAAATCTTGAAGCCAAAAAATTCTCTTTACCTGGTTTAGGAATATTCAAAGTTCACGAAAACAAATTAGAAGGAAGCTTAACCAAATTCTTAAATGAAGACTTGGAAAAAGAATTATTAAATGTAAGTAAAGCAAACGAAAACGACGTTATCATCGTAGCAAGTGGTAAACTTGAAAGAGTTAACTTCTGTTTAGGCGCTTTACGCAGTAAATATGGTCATGAATTAGGATATGTTAAGCCTAATACATATGATTTATTGTGGGTTGTTAACTTCCCATTATTTGAAAAAAATGATGATGGATCTTATTCGCCTCTTCATCATCCATTTACTCGTCCAACACCTGAAACTGCTCAATATTTATACTCAGATCCTAGCAAAGTATTATCTGCAGCATATGATATTGTCATCAACGGCTATGAAGCTGGTGGTGGTTCATTAAGAATTTATGATGAAGATATGCAAAAACAAATATTCAAAATTCTTGGATTCTCACAAGAAGATATCGCTCGTAAATTTGGATATTTTGTCAATGCATTTGATTATGGTACGCCTCCACATGGCGGCATCGCATTTGGTCTTGAAAGACTTTCGATGATTATTTGCGGAACAGACAATATTCGTGATGTTATAGCTTTCCCTAAAAATCTTAAGGCAGCATGCCCAATGAGCAACGCTCCTCAACCAGTCGATCAAGCCCAATTAGACGATTTAGGAATCGAGATAAAAAAATAAAATAAGGAGAAAAACATGAGTAATAAACAATTAGATAATTTATGTGTAGGTGCAATTAGAGCAACATGCATTGATGTTGTTAATAAAGCTAAAAGTGGTCACCCAGGAATGGCTCTTGGAAGTGCGCCAATACTTTATACTTTATTCAATAATCATTTAGTTGCTAATCCAAATGATCCAACATGGATTAACCGCGATAGATTCGTGCTTTCTGCAGGACATGCTAGTTCGCTTCTTTATACAATGCTACATGTTTGTGGCTACCCACTTTTAATGGATGATTTAAAATCATTTAGACAATTAGGTAGTCTTACTCCAGGACATCCAGAATATATGCACACAAAAGGCGTCGATGCCACTAGTGGTCCGCTTGGACAAGGAATTGCCCAAGCTGTTGGTATTGCAATGGCTGAACGTGCAACAAGTGCTCAATATCCAGATGGAAATAGATTAATTAATCATTATACATATGTATTATGTGGTGACGGATGTCTTCAAGAAGGCCTCTCCCAAGAAGCTATTTCTTTAGCGGGACACCAAAAATTAAATAAATTGATTTTAATTTATGACAGTAACGCTGTAACTCTTGATGGTGGTATTGACTTATCTTTCTCTGAAAATGTTCGTGAAAGATTTATCGCTAGCGAATGGGATGTTTTAGAAGTTAAAGACGGCAACGATATAGAAGCTATCGATAGAGCAATTGTTAAAGCAAAAACAAGTTTAGATAAACCAACACTTATCATTGTTCACACAATAATTGGCTACGGAAGTGAAAAACAAGGCACATGTAAAGTTCATGGTAATCCTCTAGGATTAGATGATGGAAAACACGCTAAAGAAGTTTATGGTTATGATTACCCTGAATTCTTTATTCCACAAGAAGTCTACGATAATTTTAAAAATAATTTCGTAAAACGCGGCGTTGAAGCAGAAGAAATTTGGAACAAGAATGTAAAAGAATATAGTAACGAGCACAAAGATGCTTATGAAACATTCAAAAAAGCTTTTGCAGGAGACGTTTCATCATATTTTGATAATGAACCAACATTTGAAGAAACAAATAATGATTCTTCACGTGTAAGCAGTGGAAAAGCTCTCAATGAACTTCACCAAAGAATTCCATTTGTAATGGGTGGAAGTGCTGATGTTGCCGGAAGTGTAATGACAAAAATAACAGATGGCGTTAACTTTACAAAAGAAACACCATATGGAAGAAATATTAATTTTGGTATACGTGAATTTGCAATGGCTAGCGCACAAAATGGTATGCTTCTTCATGGTGGAGTAAAAACATATGTTGGTGCATTCTTAGTTTTTAGCGATTATATGAAATCCGCAATAAGAATGTCTGCATTAAGCAATTTACCTGCAATTTATCTTTTCTCTCACGATAGCATTGCTGTTGGAGAAGATGGTCCTACCCATCAACCGATCGAACATTTAGCTATGCTAAGAAGCATTCCAAATGTAAATGTTATTAGACCATGTGACGCTAGAGAAACATATGCAGCTTGGGAAATAGCTCTTGAAAGTAAAGAAACACCTACATGTTTAATTTTATCTCGTCAAAATTTACCTCTTTTATCATCAAAATATAATGATGTTAAAAAGGGCGCTTATATTATAAGCAAAGAAGAAAATAAATTAGATTTAATTCTTCTTGCAACTGGTAGTGAAGTATCTTTATGTATTAAAGCGCAAGAACTATTAAAAGAAAAAGGAATCGATGTAAGAGTCGTTTCTATGCCTTCAACATATTTATATGATAAGCAAGATAAAGAATACAAAAACAGTGTTCTTTCTCTACCTAAATCAAAAATTGTTTCAGTTGAAATGTTATCAACATTCGGTTGGGCCAAATATGCTGATTATAATTATGGCATCGATACTTTTGGTACAAGCGCACCAGCGAAAGACGCAATCAAGGCTTATAAATTCTTGCCAGAAGATTTAGTTAATTACATTTTAGAGAATGTTAAATAATAAAGGAGAACGACATGGCGGATTATATTTATATTAAAAATTATTCAAGAAGTGGCGAGATAGGTATATCACGTCGTGTTTTTGAACAAATTGTCAGCGATGCTGTATCACGTGTAAGTGGTGCAAGTATTTCGCCTGCTGCTACGAAAAAAATGCCTTTTAATCTTAACAGTCCAATAAAAATTACTTTTAGAATTGATGGTTCAGTAGAAATTAGGATTTCTATTATCCTTAAAAAAGGTGTTAATTCGGATAAAGTTTGTTTGGCAATTCAAGAAGAAGTTGCTAGATCGATTACAGCTTATACAGAATCTGTTCCATTCCAAATCGAGTTAAAAGTTGCTTCATTTGCTTAATTTATGAAACAAAAACGACAAAAAAAGCCAATTACTTATCACGAAGCGCACAATAAAGCAGTGAAGATGTATCAAAAAACATCAATATTCCTTATGTGGGCAGGTCTATTAAATATATTTGCAATTATTATTGGCACAATTCAACTTGGAACTAATAGCGTGATTGAAAATATATCTTTTAAATGGCCCACAAGTGGATTTGCACTAAATTTTACATTGCAAATATTCATAAATAGTTTGCTTTTAAAATCTTGTGACCTTCTATTAGCGGATTTCTTAATGATATTGATTGCCTTGATATTGGGAGCAGGATTTACATTCCTTGGAATATTTGCTTCCAAAGGAAGAATTAAGATTTTGCTATTAGGAACAGTTTTGTACGCTCTTGATTTTGTGGCTATGTTTTTTGTCTATATATATTCAGGAATTCCAAGTATTTGGACAAATTATGCATTCACTTTAGCGGCTCATGTTGTCGTTTTGGTAAGCATGATAATTGCAATTGTCGAATATTATAATGTCCTTCATATAGAAAAAGTATTTAAAGGCGATAATAAAATAAAAATAGAAGAAGAAGTTGAAAGTGAGGTTATTGCCAATGGAAAATAATGTGAGTAGAAATAAAGAACATGAATTGATTATGATAAGCATCTATGATGCTTTGACATATATATCCATGAACGAACAATTTTCATTAGAAGATACGATGGAAAATATTTTTATGGTTCCATATGAAGATATTCCATATTTTTCAAAAGTTGTAACTATAAAAGCTCTTAAAAATATAAATGAAATAGAATCTACTTTCCAAGAACATATGCCAAAATGGAAATTTGATAGATTAAATCAAGTTGAACGTGCAATTCTACTCGAAAGTTATGCTTCTTATAAACTTTCAGATGAAAAAATTGATAAAAATGTAATTATTGATGTTGCAGTTAATCTTGCCAAAAAATACTTAGACATAAAGGATTATAAATTTGTAAACGCAATATTAGATAAGGTTTTATGATAAATAAAGATCAAGCTTTTTCGATTTCCGCAATAAACAAATACATCAAACAATTGTTTGATAATAATTTTTCTTTGCAGAATATTGTAATTAAAGGCGAGGTCAGCAACTTTAAAAAATATCCCAGTGGACATGTATATTTTTCTTTAAAAGACGAAGAGTCTTCCTTAAAGGCAGTAATGTTTTTTGATAAAGCGAAATATTTAGATCCGACTATTAATAATGGTAGTGAAGTAATTGCAAAAGGTAGAATATCATCTTATGTTCCTCGCGGCGAATATCAATTTTACGCCGATAGCATGGAATTATTTGGAAAAGGCGATCAATTATTAAAATTAGAACAATTAAAACGAAAATTAGCTGCTGAAGGACTATTTGGTGCTTCTAGAAAAAGAAAGATTAATCTTTTTCCTAAAGCTATTGGTGTTATTAGCGCAAAAAATAGTGCAGCCTTTGCTGATATTAAGACTAATTTACTTCGTAGATATCCGCTTGTAGACGTCGTTTTATTCTCTAGCCTTGTACAAGGAAGCGAAGCACCTAAAGACCTTCTACGTGCTCTAAATGAGGCTAAAAACGCGAATATAGATACTCTTATCATTGGACGTGGAGGCGGTGCAAGCGAAGATTTGAGCGCTTTTAATGATGAGACACTTGTTAGAGAGTTATCTAAATTCCCTGTTCCGGTAATATCTGCGGTAGGACACGAAATCGACTTTACACTTGTTGACTATGTCGCTGATGCTAGAGCATCAACTCCAACTGGAGCGGCGGAACTTGCAACTGTTGACAAAAGAGAACTTTATCAAATGCTCGACAGTTTTAACGAAGAATTGACTGATATAATCAGCAAGAAAATTACATCTTATCGAGATAAGATAGATTCGATTTCAAGATTACCGTTTTTTAAAAATCCAAAAAATATGTATTTAGACAAAATCGAATATCTAAACCAAATGAACACAAGATTAAATGTTAATATGAATAATTACCTAAAACTTAAAAAGGAAACATTATTATTAAAATCAAACCATTTAAAGTCATTATCTATTGATAATGTGTTAAAACGCGGTTATTCAATTATGCAAGATAGTAGTGGCAAAGTAATTAAAAGTATTAAAAATATAAATGTTAATGACACAATAAAAGTTATTGTGAATGATGGATGTGTAAATTCTAAAGTAATTAGTAAGGAGAACAAATAATATGGCAGAAAAGAAAATTGATTTTGAAAAATCACTTAAAAGACTTGATGAAATAGTGGATAAAATCGAAAATGAAACTCTTCCATTAGATGAATGTTTAAAGCTTTATACTGAAGGAAAAGCATTGATATCAACTTTAGAGAAGACATTAAAGGATGCTGAGAAAAAAATTGAACAAATTGAAAAATAACATAGTTAGTATTTGTTATTAGTATTTATTTAGTTAAAGTTTAGTATATGAAAGACAAGAAAAAAGCGGTCATTAATCATATAGATCTAGGCAATATAAAGAGCCCAGAATTTTTAAAGACCCTTTCATATAAAGAACTTTACGTTTTAGCGGATGATATTAGAAAAGAAATCATTGAAAAGACAAGTATTTATGGTGGTCATTTATCAAGCAACCTCGGGGTTATTGAGCTAACAATAGGGCTAAATAGGGTTTTTGATTTTTCCAAAGACAAAATTATCTTTGATGTTGGCCATCAGTGTTATGCTTATAAAATTCTTACAGGACGTAATTTAAATAATCTTCGTCAAAAAGATGGCATTTCTGGTTTCCAAAAACGTTCAGAGTCGCCATATGATGTTTATGAAGCAGGTCACTCATCGACTTCTATAAGCGCTGCAAGCGGATTTGCTATTGCGCGCGATTTAAATAAAGAAAATTACGATGTAATCGCGTTTATTGGCGATGGTTCAATTGAAAACGGACTTGCTTTAGAAGCGCTAAATAACCTCGCAGGATCAAATCATAAAGTAATAATTGTATTAAATGATAACGGAATGTCTATTTCTAAACATACCGGAGGCCTTGGAAAAGTATTTGCAAAAATTTCTTCTGCTTCTGGATATAACAAAATGAAGGTTGCTTATAAAGAATCTTTGATTAAAACAAAATTTGGACAAAAATTTTATAATTTTTCTAAAGGTATTAAAAATTTCTTTAAAAGAATATTGGTTCCTGTAAATATATTCGATGCAATGGGCCTTTCTTATATAGGACCTATTGATGGGCACAACATTAAAAAGATAGAAAAAGCACTTAAACGTGCGAAAAACACAACAAAATCCGTTGTAGTGCATATGTGTACCCTTAAGGGTAAGGGATACAAACTAGCTGAAGAAGATGAAAGCGGATATTGGCATGGAGTGACTCCGTTTGATATTGATACAGGAAAACCAAATAAAATGCATCCTGGATATAATTCTTGGTCACACATTTATAGCGATATTACTTTAAAAGAAATGAAATTGCATAAAAATGCAATTGTGATTTCACCTGCGACTGTTAAAGGCGCTGGACTTGAAAATGTCTTCAAAGAATACAAAGATCGCACAATTGATGTTGGCATTGCTGAAGAACATGCAATAACGCTTGCAAGCGGATTAGGAATAAGCGGTTACCATCCAATTATTTCGATATATTCGACATTTATGCAACGCAGCTTTGATGAAATTAGCCACGATTTAGCAAGAATGAATATTAATTCAACAATATTAGTTGAGCGTGCTGGTTTAGTTGGAAGCGACGGTGAAACCCATCAAGGCATCTATGATGTTTCGTTTTTAGTTAATACTCCAAATTGTGTTGTTTCTATGGCTTCAACTGTAAGCGAAGCAATTGCTTTATATGATGAATCGTTCTTAAACCATGGGTCATTTTTCATTCGTCTTCCTCGTGCAATAAATAAATATGAGAAAAACGAAGAAAAAGCTGATATTAAATTTGGGAAATGGACTGTTTTAAAAAATAGTAAATGTCATAAAAAAGCAATTATAACTTTAGGACCTGTTATTCATGATTTGCTTTATTTAATCGAAGAAAATTCACTTGATGTAACATTAATTAATGCTCTTTATATAAAGCCTTTAGATATAGACTTGATCAAACAACTACAAGATTATGAATCAATTTTTATTTACGATCCATATTCAACTGTTGGGGGATTAGCTTCAACAATTATTGATGAACTAGTTAACATAAAATATAAAGGCAATATCAAAACTTTCGCGATTCCAACTGAATTTGTTAAACAAGGAACAATTACTGAACAATTAAAAGAATTTGGTTTACTGCCAGAACAGATTATCGAAAAGATTAAATAAAATTGGTTAACATAATATTTATTTCTAAATATATTTTTTGTAAAATATAAAAATGAGTAAAATAATTGTTCATATTGATTTAAATGCTTTCTTTGTAACTTGTGAGCAAATAAAAAATCCTTCATTAAAAGGAAAACCTGTAATTATTGGTCGTCAAGGTCGCGCAGGAATTGTTTTAACATGTTCATATGAAGCAAGAAAATTCGGTGTTTCATCAGGAATGCCGATGTTTCAAGCAACAAAATTGTGCAAAAATGCAATTATTATTCGCGGAAATTACGACTATTATAAGCAGAAGTCTAAAGAATTTTTTAATTTCGTATCTAAATATACAAAAGCGATAGAAATGGCTTCAATTGATGAATGTTATGCTGGTATGACTAAAGAATTAAAAAATAATCCAGACCCGGTTGGATATTTAAAAAACATGCAAAATGAGTTATTAAAAAAAACTGGTTTATCATGTTCAATTGGTGTTGCACCAACAAAATTTCTTGCAAAAATGGGCAGCGATATGAAAAAACCGTTGGGTTTAACTGTCATTAGAAGAAAAGATGTAAGGAAAATGCTCGATCCTTTGCCAATTGAAGACTTTTGGGGAATAGGAAAAAAAACAGCCCCGAGATTAAGAGAATTAGGAATTAATACAATTGGTGATTTAGCAAAACGAATCAACAATGAAAATGATGAGGAAATAAAACAAGAATTTGGAAAATTTGGAATTGTCATCAAAGATAGAATTAATGGCTATGGAGATGATGTTATCGATGTAGAGCCTTTTGATCCTAAATCAATTGGAATGAGTGAAACATTGATGTTTGATACAAATAATTATGATGAATTGAAAGTAGAGCTTTTGAATATTGCTAATAAAGTTATTGAAAAAGCACAAAAAAATAGAAAATTAGTTAGTACAGTTCAAATTAATTTCAAGGATGACTCATTTAAAACTTATGTTCGTTCAAGAACGCTAGATAAACCTACAATTGATAAAGAAATCATCATAGATAATGTCATTCGTTTACTCGATAAAAACTATAATGAAAATAGAATGATTCGTTTAATTGGCGTTACTCTACAAAATTTAGTCGATGAAAGCGATGCTTTAATTCAATTATCAATATTTGATGATTACGAAAAAATAAAAGAAGAATGCGCAACAACGCTTCTAATAAATGACTTAAATAGGAAATTAAAGAAAGATGTTTTTCAAAAAGCTAGCGACAAGCTAAAGGAGAATAAAAATGGAACTAGATGATGCAATTGATAATTATTTTCAATATCTACGTGTTGAAAAAGGTGTAAGTAACGATACAATTCTCGCTTACCATTATGATTTAAAAGAATTTTTAACTACGCTTAATAAGAAAAATACTGATGATTTTTTGCCAAGTGACATTACTGATTTTATTAAAATTCAATCAAAGAGATTGTTGTCTCCATCAACAATTGTTCGAAGAGTATCTTCTACAAAGAATTTTTATTCTTTTTTAGAAAGAGAACATATTATTTCTTTTTCGCTTGGAAAAGTTGTCGCACCTAAAAATATTAAGAAATTACCAACTTCATTATCTATCGAAGAAGTAGAAGCGCTTCTTGAAGCTCCGAATCTTGAAAAAGATGATGGGCAGCGCGATAAAGCAATGCTAGAGGTGATGTATTCTTCCGGGCTTAGAGTAAGCGAACTTCTTGCTTTAAAAATGAGAAATGTGAATTTTGAAAAAGGAATAATTGATATTGTTGGTAAAGGAAACAAAGAAAGAAAGGTTCCTATTGGTGATTATGCATTAGATTATTTAAACCAATATATCAATAACGGCAGATCTCACAATAAAGGAAAAAAATCTGAATTTATCTTTTTAAATAGATATGGAAAGCCTTTATCTAGGCAATATTTCTTTAAACAAATTAAAAAATATGCACTTCAAGTTGGAATAAAAGAAGATATTTCTCCTCATACTTTAAGACATTGCTTTGCGACTCATTTATTAGAAAATGGAGCCGAACTAAGAGCTGTGCAAGAAATGCTTGGCCATTCAAATATATCAACTACTCAAATATACACTAACATTTCGACTAAACGCATTTTAAATGCGTATGATTTGTATACAAAAAGAAAATAATGTAATATAGATAACATAAAAAAGGAGTTTACTAAAAGTAATATATGAAAAAATTCAAAAGAGTATTCGTTATTGTTACTGATTCTGTTGGTATTGGCGAAATGCCAGATGCCGCTAAATTCGGTGACACCGGCACAAATACATTTGTTCATACAGCTGAACGATGCGGCGGGCTAAATGTCCCTAATATGAATTCACTTGGCTTAGGCTATTTAGCGCCTATTCTTGGTACAAGTCATGTTTCTCATCCAAATGCATATTGTATGCGCCTTAGAGAAGCATCTGCTGGTAAAGACACAATGACTGGCCATTGGGAAATGATGGGTATATATACAACAAAACCATTTCAAACATTTACAGATACTGGTTTTCCAAAATCTTTAATTGATGAATTAGAAAAAGAAACTGGGCATAAAGTCATTGGTAATAAAGCGGCAAGTGGAACAGAAATTTTAAAAGAGCTTGGTGAAGAGCAAATGAAAGAGAATTCTATCATTGTTTATACATCCGCTGATAGTGTTCTTCAAATTGCAGCACATGAAGGCGTTACAGGTGTAAAAGAACTTTATCGCTGTTGTGAAATTGCCCGCGAACTTTGTATGAAACCTGAATATTTTGTTGGTCGCGTCATCGCACGCCCATACATTGGAACATGCGCCGCTGATTTCAAACGTACACCAAATAGACATGACCTTGCAGTTTCTCCAAGCGGAACAACTGTAATGGATATCCTAAAAGATAATAATTATATGGTTAGCTGCGTTGGAAAAATCGGCGATATCTTTAACCAAGTAGGTGTTGTAAAAACTCAAAAAACAGTCAGCAACATCGATGGTATGAATAAAACAATTGACGAAGCTAAAAATCATGATTTTGAAGGACTTTGCTATGTCAATTTGGTCGAATTTGATTCAGAATATGGACATCGCAGAAATCCTTTAGGATATGGAAAATGTCTCGAAGAATTCGATGTTAAATTAGGCGAACTTATGAAAGTTCTAAAAGATGATGATCTATTAATGATTACTGCTGATCATGGAAACGATCCAACTCATACAGGAACTGACCATACAAGAGAAAAAGTCCCATTACTTGTTTATTCAAAATCATTTAAAAATGGTAAATATCTTGATGAAAGGGCAACTTTTGCCGATATTGGTGCAACCATTCTTAAAAACTTCGGACTTAAAAAAGCGCCAAATGAAATCGGCACACCTATTGAGGAATTATTAAATGACTAAGAAAACAATATTTCTCCCATTAATCGCATTAATGCTTACTTCATGTGGAGACAAACCAATAAGCGAAATAAAAGTTATTACTCCGAGCGGTGCTCCTGCATTAGCTTTTTATGATCAAGGTTTGGATTCAAATCTAACAATTGACAGCACACCAACAAATGTCGCTGCTCAACTTCAAAAAAACGAATACGATGTCGTTATTTTTGATTCAATTAATGGTCTTAAATCATTAAAAAAGAATAATAATACAACATACGTTTTAAGTCGTATTCTTACAGGAGGAAATTTCTTCCTAGTTGGAATCAACAAAGAAGTTGATTCTGAAACTGGTAAGATTCCAATGCCTAAAGAAGGCGATAAAATCGTTTCTTTCGGAGAAAAACTCATACCGGATTTAGTTTATAACAAACTTGCTAAAGATTATTGGCATATTGATAATAAACCAACATATTTAAATAGCGTTACTGATACTCGCGCTGTTCTTACAACTGGCAAATATGGCGCAGATACAATTGACTATGTTTTTACAGCCGAACCTGTTTTAACTACTATTATGAATAAACAAGACGCTGAAACATATGGAAAATTGCAAGTTGTTTCAAATATCAAAGAAGATTGGAAAGCGTTAACAGGCCAAGAAGCACTTGCGCAAGCAGGAATGTTTGTAAAAAGAGAAATTCTTGAAACTAAAAAAGACGAATTAAAAGACTTTGTTGAAAAACTCGACAAAAGACTTGATAACATTGTCTATCATCCTGATATTGTAAAAGCTGAATTAGATATATTTGGCACAGCAAGCGAACAAGCAAGTCGTTTTGGCTTTAATTCAGATGTAATCTACAAAATTCAAAAAGACAACCAAAATAGAATCGGTATGGTTACAAAAGATCAAAAAGTCGATGTTAATGAGTTTTTGACATCTTTAGGACAAGAAACATTCTCAGACGATTATTTTGTAAATTTATAATATGAATAAAATAAAAGACCTCTATAAAAAATATTTAGTCCCGTTTTGGACTGTTATTGGAATTATCGGGGTCTTTTTATTTTGGTATATTCTTTCATTGTTATTAAACACTTCATTATTTCCAGGACCAGAGAAAGTCTTACCGCAATTTTTTGTTTATCTAGGCGATATAGAAACATATAAAGCAATTGGGTGGACTTTATTAAGATTGCTTGTTTCTTCGATTCTAAGCGGTGTCTTTGGCCTTGTTTTAGGTGTTTTAGCTGGTTTATATCAACCATTTAGAGCGTTTATAAAACTATTTATAACAGTGTTCAAAACAATTCCTACTGCCGCGGTTATATTTATTATTATTGCTTTAATTAAGCCAATGTTTGGGCCGATTATTATTGTATTTTTAATAACTTTCCCAATAATGTATGAATCTGTTCTCTCAGGTATTTTAGGAGTTGATCAAAACATAGTAAATTCCGCTAAAGTTGATGGCGCAAATAAAATAAAATTAGTATTTAGAATTTATCTCCCTTTATCGTTAAATTATATTATTTTAGGCCTTGTTTCCAGCATCGGACTTGGAATGAAGGTTTCAATAATGAGTGAAATTCTTGCCGGTTCATCAAGTGCATTAGGCCTTGGAAAGTTAATCAGAGATTCTCAGTTAATTGTCGATATGCAAAGCGTTTTAGCGTATTCTTTAATGACAATTATAATAATCGGAATCATAGATATTGGTATTTATATAGCAAAAAAGAAATTAAAACCAACACAAAAAGATAATTAAAATTATAAGTTATTGTTAAGTTCATTCTCATCAATAACTTTTTTTGGTTTGGTCAACATAAAACCTTTATATGACCAAATATATTCAAAAACAAAATAAATTATTGAACTAATAATTAAATAAATATTGAGAGTAAAAAGACCGCTTATTAAAAGAGACGCAAAACTTAATATAGACATTGGACAAGGCAAAACAAATTTTTCAAATTGGTATCTAGCTTCATATCCATGCATCCAAAACATAACCCATAATACCAAATATAAACATAGAAAAATTAATGTCAATGAACACCAACATATAAATAGTCCGTTGTAATAAAAATTATGGCTAAAAAATAAAGCAGACAAAATAGAACAAACCGCAAATAAGAAAGACATAATAAAGTAAAACAAATACTTTCCTTTGAAAAGAGTGGAAGGATATCGTTTGACATTTGAAATCACAAAATACAATAAACGTGGAAATGTGATGAGTCCAATTAACGATGTAACAAATATGCTTGTGGGATCGATGAACATAAACATATTATACGCTTTTATTAGAAACAAATGAATAAGAATTAAAATGAAAAATATAAGTGGCAGTGTATATAAATTAGTAGTTTTTTAGTAGATATTAATACACCAAATAATTGTGGAAAAGTGCGAATTGAGTATGTGGAAGTTAAGAAAACCAAATTGTATTACTTATTGTTTTATTTCGATAAATGCATTGTTATTTATTACTTAGTTAACATAATAATGATTATGCGAAGTAGATAATAATTAATAAAATATAGAAAAATAGATAAAAACTACTAAATATAAAAAAACGCATCTTCACAATGCGCTTAATCATCTTATTAAAAATCAATTTTATTTCTTAGATAATAATTCTTCTAATGAAATTCTTTCTCTTTCTTCTTTGCTAAAAATATTAACTATTACATGTTTAGCATCAATAAGGATCCAACCTGATTCAGGAGTTCCTTCTGTTTTTCCAACAGCCATTTTGTTCTTTTCAAGTTCATCAACAACTATCTCACTTAAAGCTTTTAATTGTCTTTTGTTTGATGCTGTTGCTATGACATAAAAATCCGCAAACGGAGTCCTTTCAGAAACGTCAATAAAAACTACATTTTCAGCCTTATGATCGTTAAGTGTTTTCTCAATTAATTTTGTTACTTTATCTTTTCTCATTTTTGTTCTCCTTCTTTTGGCAAATATTGTTCAAAGCACGCATCTGTTAATTCGTTTGTTATATCTTTATTATGTGCTAACAAATATTTCTTATTGTCTTTTAGAGTATCAACAAATCCTTGCTTATAATTTTTCATACATGAATTTATTAACCATGTTGAGTCGAATTGTCTTGTTGGTTCTATTTTATCGCTAGCATAAACAACCATTCCCACAGGATTCATGTTTTTATTTCCTGTGCAATGATATTTAATCGCGTCCAATATTTCTTTATCATCAATTCCGAAGTTATTTTTTGCAATATATTCACCAATAAATTGATGATAAGCAAAAGACGGCAAGTTAACATAATGTGGATAGTATTCTTTCATGAAATCTAGAGCTTCTTTGCTGTCATTTCCATAAGTTTTTCCTACATCATGTAACAATCCAGCAATAAAATATTTCTCCGGATGTTCCAAATTGTTTAATCTAGCGATTTTCAATGCCAAATTGGCAACTTGAATACTGTGATTAAGTCTCTTTTCAGGAATGTATTTCGCTAGCTTGTTAACATAATATAATCGGTGATCTTCAATATAAAACAAGACATCAATTGGGATATCTATACTTTCCATATTTCTGACCATTGTCGAAGACACATCTCCTGAATCAAAATAACTCAAATCTTTCATCTTGTATAAATCAATTATATTTTGATCCAATTTATATTTTGGCCTTGATACAAATACAATCGTAGCAAGCGAAGCGAGTTCTTCGGCGTTTTTCCATTCTGGAAATTTGTTTACTTGATCTGCTCCAATTACAAAATAAATGTTATCTTTTGGGTGTTTCTTTTTAAAATGTTTAACTGTATCAATTGAATAATTGATATTATCTTTGCTTTTTAGTTCGTAATTTAAAATCGTTGTTCCACTTGGGCAATACTTCATTGCTAATTTAAGCATATCAACTCTTTGTTTTGCACTTGTATATGGAGTTTTCCATCTTGGCGCTCGTGCAGGAACAAAAACAACATCAGCGTTTAAATAAAGAGATGCTGCCATAGCAATTCTTATATGTCCATTATGTACTGGATCAAAAGTTCCGCCAAATAAAATATAATTAGCCATAATTATTTTTCTGCCTTTGTGTCATTAACAAAAATTGAAATACCTTTAGGCACATACATTCTAATTTTTGCATTATTTGTTTTAACATTAATCCATCCAAGACCTAAAATGCCAATATCTTGTGTTTTATTTAAATGCATTTCATAAACGTCAAGATCTTTTACCGAATTAATACGATTCATTGATGGTTTTAAAATTTTCTTATTAATTAATTTGATAAATGCGTCATCAAGCGAATTTAATTTAACATAATTTCGTTTTATTTGAATAGAATCAGAAAAATAACACGAAACATTAGTTCGTTTATTCTCTGAAGAAATAATTTCAAAAATTGCCAATCCACCTATAAATAGTGACTGATTGGTTAACATAATATAGTTGCGTTCTTTTACAGCCTTCGTTATGTAGATTTGTTTAAATGTTGTCTTATCAACATTATATAAAATTGAGTTTTCAATTCCTAAACCCGGAGTATCATAAATTGCTGTCGATTTATTTAAAGGTATTCGTGTAACGTTTAAATTTGTATGCAAATATGGTTGTTTAATGATATTTCCTTCAGTTAGATTTTTAAAATTTCTTAAAAATGCTGAAACCAAGGTTGATTTACCGCTTAAAGAAGGACCGATTAAGAATACATCTTTTTTGTTTTTTCTTTCATAAATAACAGTCATGATTTCTTTTATTGTTTCGTCATCAAAAGCATTAGCGATTAAAACATCGTCTTCTTTTATGTGTGTGAAGCCTTTGCTTTTGAATAAATTAGTTACATATAATCGAACTTTTTCTTTATTAACATTGACTGGAAGTAAATCGAATTTATTAGCGACAACAATAATATTCATATCGTTAATAAGATCGTTGATTTCTTTGTTAAAAGAAGCTTCAAATGAGAATAAATTGATGACATAGACAATTAAAGCATTCTTCTTTTTGGCAGCTTTTAATAATGTTATAAAATCATCATTTAAGAAAGGCTCAGATAATTCTTGTTTAAAGCGCTCTTTTTCAAAACATTCATCACAAAATATGAAATTTTGAGTCGCGTTTTCAAGCGTTTCTTTTTTCACATAACCAGGGGATTTTGGATCGCTACTTTGAAGTATTGCTCCGCAGTTATAGCATCGTCTTATTTTGTTTAATTCCGACATTACAAAGTCCTCCAATCTATTAATTTTTTATGTTTAACAAGATATTTTTTAACAGGTTTTTCAAATATTCTATTAAATCTTGTAGTAATTTGATCTTCTTCAACTAATTTATCTACGTATAAAGATTTAATTTTAAGACCGTTTGCAGCGCTTATATCTGTCATAAGTTGATCGCCGACAAGTAATATCTCATCCTTTTTTAAGCCTCTTTTTTTAATATACCTATTAATTCTAATAGCGAATGGTTTTCCGCTTTTACAAAGGAAATTAACGCCAAGTAAAGAAGCATATTTTCCAACTCTTTTAGAAGTATTATTAGATAAAACAATGGGTTCAATGCCATTTTCTTTCAAAACTTTTACTAAACCAATAGCTTTATGAGAAGGAGTTTTTTGCTTGTATGAATCAAGAGTATTATCTAAATCAAGAAAAACGTATTTTATATTGTGCTTTAAGAAAAACGTTATGTTAACTTCGTATATATTTTTTGCGTGAGCGTAAGGGACAAAACGTTTAAACATAAATTTATTTTCTATTCATCTAAGTCGTCAAATATCGATATTTGAGTGTATCCTTTTTCTTCGCTTGTATCTTCTGCTTCTTCTTTTTCGACTTCGTTATTATCTTCAATTATTGAAGGTTCTTTTTCATCATCAACATAATTTGATTTGATATCATTTGAAATATAATCTTTTCCTTCAATAAAACCAATTAGTAACGATGCTGTCTTAGTTAGAAGTAAAGTTGCTTTAGCGTATTTATCTAATGGGGTCACATGATAATCATCAATTTTAATATCAACGATTTCACGAGAATTATTCAAAACACGAATATTGCTTTCTGGAATGCTTGTATTTAATTTAACAACAAACATTAAATTATGTGGCTCGCTTTTAAATACTTTAAAAATTTGAGTCAATTTTCCAGGACGCGATGTTAAAAGTGTGTTTGTTATATCGTATATGCGCACGCATCCTTTATCAGTAATAAGAGCAACTTTGCCTTTTGTTTCATTACTATCATAGGCAAATATATTCACAATTGTAGCGTTATTAAGTCGAGAAATAGCTTTAACACCGCCACTTCTTAAACTTGTAATAGGTATATCCTTTTCACTATACATTGAAGAATAACCACTGCTAACAAAAAGAACAATATTATCATTTCCTTTAGTAAGGACGACATCGCACAATTCATCACCGGTTAAAAGCTTAATGCAGCAAATTGGTTTTGAATATCTTACAACTGAGAAGTCGCTTAGACGTACTCTCTTTATTTGCCCATTTTTTGATACAATAGTAAAGAACAAATCATTTTTAAATATCTCAGTAACGAAACATTTAACGATTTTTTCATTCGGATTTAAATTAACTAAGTAATTTATGTGTTTGCCTTCATCTTTCCATTTATTTTCTTGAATTTCATGAACTGGAATATAAAGGAAATTACCTAAATTGGTAAAACACAAAAGAAAATCAGTTGTCATCGCTTTACCACTATAAACGCAAACATCTCCATCTTTCATACCTGGAAGAGGATTGTCGCCACTGCTTCGATAAGATTTAAATGAAGAATATTTAATATATCCGTCGCGAGAAACAGCAAGCATTACTTCTTCTTTGGAAATTAAATCGCGTTTATCGATATTTACGTTTTCCATTTTATCAATAATTTGTGTTTTACGATCAGTTCCGTATTTATTTGCAATAGCTTTCAAATCGCTGACTAAAAGTCTGTCTAATTTCTTTCTATCGCTAAGAACACCATTTAATTCATCAATTGTTTGTTCAAGCGAACTTTTTTCATTTAGGAGTATATTGATATCGGTATTTGATAATTTATAAAGTTGAAGCATAACAATCGCTTCGCTCTGTTCATCAGAAAACCCAAATTTTGTTTGGATATTCTTTTTAGCGTCTTGCTTATCTTTACTTGCTCTAATTGTAGCAACAACTTCATCAAGAATAGAAACAGCCTTAATTAATCCATTGACAATTTCTAGTCTAGATTTAGATTTTTCTAAATTATATTGGCTTCTTCTTGTGATAACATCGACTTGGTGATCAATATAACAATCAATGAAATCAAGTAAGTTCATTGTTTTAGGACGGCCATTAACAATAGCTACCATATTTGCTGAATAGCTTGTTTTTAAGCCAGTTTTCGACATTAAAAATTTGTAAATTATATCAGCGTTAGCGTCTTTTTTAAGGTCGACAACAATTCTAAGACCTTCTCTATCTGATCCATCAAGTACTTCGTTTATTCCTGAAACAACTTTATCATGGACCAATTTATCAAGTTCAAATACTAAATTTTTCTTGATTGTTTTATATGGAAGTTCAGTAATAATTATTTGTTTTGTTTTGCCATCATCAACTATCTCAGCTTTTGATGCAACTTCAATTCTGCCACGACCGGTATGATATATTTCGGAAAGTCCTTTGCTTTTATAAATATATCCACCTGTTGGAAAATCAGGCCCAGGAACAAATTCCATTAAATCATCAACAGTCGCTTTAGCGTGATTTATTCGATAAATAATAGCATTAATTACTTCTCTAAGGTTGTGAGTTGGAATGTCAGTTGCTAAGGCAACAGCAATACCTTCAGAACCATTTACAAGTAGATTTGGGAAACGTGATGGCATGACAACCGGTTCTAGATTTGTGTCATCGAAAGTAAGTGTCATATCGACAGTGTTTTTATCGATATCTCTTACCATTTCTTCAGCTATTTGACTTAATCTTGATTCAGTATAACGATATGCTGCTGGTTGGTCACCATCAATTGAGCCGTTATTTCCTTGAAAATCAATTAAAGGAATCTCAACTTTCCAATCTTGTGACATTCTAACAAGCGCTTCATAAATTGAAGTATCTCCATGAGGATGGAAATTACCCATAACTCCTCCAACAGTATGAGCGCATTTTGTGCGTGGTCTATTAAAAGTATTTCCACTTTTATACATATGGAAAATAATTCTACGTTGAACTGGTTTTAAACCATCTCTTGCATCAGGAATAGCGCGGTCTTGAATAACGTATTTTGCATATGTAGCATAACGAGAACCCATGATGGATTCTACTGTTTCGTTATGAATGTTTTCATTTATTTCTGTCTCGACGGGGACATCTATTTTTCTTTTTGCCATATTATTTCACCTCGTCAATAAAGCTATCTATTTCATTAAAGCTCACATTTTCTTCAACCCAACGACGTCTAACGACTGTGTCATTGCCCATTAAGATTGATATTTCTTTTGCAGCATTAACAGGATCTTCGATTGTTACTTTACAAAGTTGTCGTGTTTTAGGAGACATTGTCGATTCCCAGAGTTGCTCAGCATTCATCTCACCAAGACCTTTAAATCTAGAAATGCGATATCCAGCACCAATTTCTTTTTTAACTTTTTCTAAACCTTCATCATCCCAAGCATATTTGTAAACTGTTTTATGATTTACTTCCTTGCTAACGCGATATAAAGGCGGCATTGCAACGAATAATTTGCCCTTTTGGATCAATGGTTTCATGTAATTATAGAAAAATGTAATAAGAAGTGTTTGAATATGTGCTCCATCTGTATCAGCATCAGTCATAATAATAACTTTGCCATAATGAGAATTATCAGGATTGAAATTTTCTCCAATGCCAGCGCCAATAGTGTTTATGATTGTCGCGAATTCTTCATTTTTAAGCATTCTATCGATAGTAACTGAATCTGTATTCAACGGTTTTCCTCTTAAAGGAAGAATTGCTTGATGCAGTCTTTCACGACCTTTTCTTGCAGATCCACCAGCAGATTCACCTTCAACAATAAAAAGTTCATTTTTGTCATAATCTTTTGATTGAGCAGGCGTTAATTTGTCTGAAAGAATAATATCAACTTTTGTTTTTTTAGAAGAGCGGGCTTCGTCTTTTGCTTTTCTTGCAGCAATTCTAGCCGCTTGTGAATCTTGGCATTTTTTAATTAAATTGACAGCAAATTCTTTATGCTCATTTAAATAATAAGTGAAATTGTTATAAACAAAATTATTAACAAGCATCAAAGCTTCTGGAGTGCCAAGTTTTTGTTTTGTTTGTCCTTCATATTCGAGCTTTTGCTCAGGTATACGTAGCGCAACAACAGCAGTTAAGCCTTCACGAATATCAGTTCCTTCAAGCTTGTTTTTACCTTTTAACAACTGATTATCTTCTGCGTAATCGTTTACAGCTTTGGTAATACCGACCTTAAAACCACTTTCATGTGTTCCACCATCGCGTGTTCTAACATTGTTGGCGTAGGAATAAATTGATTCACTATAATCCTTATAACAAAATTGAAGCGCGACTTCGATTTTTATTGAATCGTCTTCTCCGGAAAAATAAATAACATCATCTAATGATTGCTTGTCTTTATTTAAAGCTTGAACATATTCTTTTATGCCTTCTTTATAGCAAAATTCGACACGTTTATTTGTTTTTTCTTCGATTAATACGAATTCAACACCTTTTAAAAGATAGGCGCTTTCTTGGATGTGATTAGCAATTACATCAAATTGAAAATTGGTTGTTGAAAATATTTTTGCATCCGGTTTAAAGCGAACCAAAGTACCATGTTTTTTAGTATTTCCAACGACTTCCAAGGGTTGAACGATTTTTCCACCATTTTCAAAACGCAAATGATGAATTTTACCAGAACGGAAAACAGTAATATCACAATATTCACTAAGTGCATTTGTTACACTTGAACCAACACCGTGTAAACCAGCAGAAGATGCGTAAACTTTTGATGAGAACTTGCCGCCACTATGAAGTGTGGAGAAAATAAGCTGAACAGCAGGCATTTTTGTAGCCTTATGTAAATCAACTGGGATTCCACGCCCTTCATCAAGTACTGATACAGAGCCGTCTCTATGAATTGTAATGGTTATTACGTTTCCGTATCCGTTTAAAGCTTCATCGACAGCATTATCAACTATTTCCCAAACCAAATGATGTAGTCCAGTTGAGTTTGTTGATCCGATGTACATTGCTGGTCTTTTTCTAACGCCAGCTAGTCCTTCTAGAACTTCAATATCCGCTGCGGAATAAGAATCATCTGTTGGAACTTTTTCGATCTTTTCTAAATTGTTTTGCATTTCACTTTTTTCCGTCATATTAAAAACATTAAATAAATTTCATTTATGATTGTATCAAATTTCGTGTTGAAAAGTAATATACTTTTTATGTATTATGTAAAAGATGCGAGGATTTTTACATGGATTATATATTATATAATGTGCTCATTGGCTTTGTTTGTTTTTTTATTGGATATATTTTTGGAAGTATTCCAAATGGTGTCCTAATAGGTAAAATATTTTTCAAAAGAGATCCTCGACTTGAGGGCTCAAAAAATTCGGGTGGAACCAATGTAGGAAGGTTATTTGGAAAGAAAATTGGTTTTCTCGTTATTGTTTTGGATATGTTAAAAAGCGTTATCCCAACTATTAGCATTGTATTGATTTTAAAATATTCAGGTTTGAATGATGTCTTAATAAATAATTTTGGAAATGGATATTTTGATGACGGAATATTGTTTTCATATCTTGCACCACTTGGAGTATCTGTTGGTCACTGCTGGCCGATTTTTGCTAAATTCAAAGGAGGCAAGACAGTTGCGGTATTTGCCGGTTTTTGTGCGATTACAAGTTGGGCGCTAATTGTTGTTTGCATTATTGCTTTCTTTGTAACATTAAAAATCAAGAAATATGTCTCACTCGCCTCCATAGTTACAGCGTGTTCTGTCGTTGTTTTTTCGTGGGCCTTATTCGGGTTCAATTTTATTATTCAAGAAGCATATAAAAATATTACCATGTGGGGTAATGGGAATTTGTTCATCAACGGTTATGAATTTGCAAGCGCCCTAACATTAGTTGCAATCATTTTAATTTATCGTCACAAAGCCAATATTGGTCGCTTGGTACGTCATGAAGAAAATAAAATAAAATGGATGAAATAATAGTAGTAATTTAGTAGTTTTTTAGTCGTTTATTCATTTGTGGATTACTTTCCCACATCATTAATCAATATGCAAATTAATTCGATGGTGTGGGATTTTTTAATTGACGATTTTTTATTTATCAACATTTTAAATGTAAAAGTATATAAAAATACACGTTCTTATTTTTTGAATAAAAACAAATGCCCTTTTTAGAGGCGTATTTAGGTCTTGCCTAATATTTGTCCACTGCCACAACTTTCAAGGCTTAAATGGCTTTTTTATATTACGTTTTTTTGTCCATAAATTTTCTAAAAAATAAAGAAAAAAAACCATTTGAAAAAAGAGCAATTTCGTATATAAAAAATCCTTCCGTTTCCAGAAGGATTTTTACTTAATTTTAATTATTGATTTTTCTTTACAGAATTCATTACTTGTCTTACTTGAGCTTCGGATGGTTTTCTACCCATTTGCATATACATCGCACGGATCATTTTTTCATTAATTGGTGGATTCTTTTTTAATTGTTGTTTGAAGTAGAATCTTGCACCGAAGAAACCTGCAACAGCCCCTACTATTAACGCACCGACAAGAGAGAGTATGAATACCCA
Source organism: Bacilli bacterium (assembly GCA_050874705.1). Classification (GTDB taxonomy): domain Bacteria; phylum Bacillota_I; class Bacilli_A; order RFN20; family CAG-826; genus Fiminaster. The sequence continues at coordinate 4,065 of JBNMLE010000010.1, read as the reverse complement.
AACATCCATTGTCATATGTGTTCACCTATGCGCGACCGTCGTATGCGCCTGTATCTGTGCGCACAAGAACTGTTTCGCCGTTTTCAATAAATAATGGAACTTTAACTTGGTAGCCTGTTTCAAGTGTTGCAACTTTCATTGCTTTGTTAACTGTATCGCCGCGGACTGCAGGTTCACAATCAACTATTTTTAATGCTACGCTTGAAGGTAATGTAATACCTAAGATTTCATCTTCATAAAATAAAATATCGATTTCAGCATTGCTAACTAAGAAATTCATTTCCCATTGTAAACGATTTTTTGAGATTTCGATTTGTTCATATGTTGTATTATCCATAAAAACAAGATTATCTCCTGCATCATATAAATAGGCCATTTTCTTCTTTGTTAAGACTGCTTTTTCTACATCATAGCCACTATTTCTAGCTAATTCTGTAATAGCGCCTGTACGCATATTTTTTGCTTTAACTTTAGCAACCATTTTTCTCATGGCTGTTTTGTTTAACAAAATATCCATAACTTGATAAAGATTGCCTTCATCAATGAAGTAATTGCCAGGTCTTAATTCGGTAACGTTCATTGTTAATTCCTCCTAATAATTAAAAATATTATATCTATTTTCATAGATATTTCAAATATGTGTTGTATTTAATTTCTCTTTCTAATGTCGTTTTGCTTCCATGACCAGGATAAATTATTGTATCTTTTGGGAGAGCAATTATCTTTTTTAAACTTTTTGAAATAGTTTTTTCGCTCCCGGATGGTAGATCTGTTCTTCCAATTGAAGAATAGAATAAAGTATCACCAGAAAATAATATTTTGTCTTCTTTTACATAAAAACATGCGCTTCCTTTTGTGTGAAAAGGCGTTTTTATCATCACAATTGTTTTTCCTAATAAATGAATTTCTTCATAATCAGCCAAAGCAACTATATTTTTAGGCATATATTGTATTTTCTTTTCTAAAAAAATTGTTAAATTGTATTTTGGATTATCTAAAATATCAATTTCATTATCAGAAATATATGTTGTTGCGTTTGGAAAAGCATTAACAACATCTTCTAAGGCAGTTATATGGTCATAGTGCACATGAGTTAAAAAAATAGCAATTATATTAGCACCTATCTTTTTAATATGGTTAATTAAACGAGATGAAGTATTATCTCCTGGATCAACAATAATTGCATCATTGCTATTATCATCTTTTAAAATATATGTGTTTGCAAAAGAATTAGAATATAAAATATCAACCACAATAAAATAAAAAAATAAGGATTAATCCTTATTTTTTCTCCTTATGCATTGTTTGCTTTTTGCATCTTGGGCAATACTTTTTAGTTTCAAGTCTGTCTGGATGTTCTTTTTTGTTTTTGGTTGTGATGTAGTTTTCTTCACCGCAAACTGTGCATTTTAATGTAATATTATCACGCATAAACGAATCTCCTTTAATTTGCAAGCACAATAATAACACATACTTAAAAATATATCTACTAGATATTTTTTTGTTTATAATAAAAATATGGAAAAATTAATTAGAGAAAATACAAAAAGAATTAAAGTCGGCAATATTTATATTGGTGGAAGCAAAAATGTTTTGATTCAATCAATGTGCAATATAAAAACCGAGAATGTAGAAAAAGTAAGCGATCAAATAAATCAATGTGCTAAACTAGGCGCGGATTTAATGCGCGTTTCAGTGTTAGATGAAAAAGACGCTTTAGCAATAAAAGAAATTAAAAAAAGAATTTCTATACCACTTATTGCGGATATTCATTTCGATTACCGCTTAGCTATTATGTCAATAAATTCAGGAGTCGATGCTATTAGACTTAATCCAGGAAATATTGGCAATAAGGATAATATAAAAAAGGTTGTTGATTTATGTAAAGAAAAACATATTCCTATTAGAATAGGAATTAATTCTGGCTCACTTGATAAAGAAATCAACAATTCAACAAATGTTGTTAATACTAACGATTTAATCTCTTCGGCTAGAAAAACAATTAAAATTCTAGAAGATTTAGGCTTTTATGACATAGTTATATCACTTAAAGGAAGCCAAGTTAAACAAACAATTGAGTCATATAGAATTGCTAGCAAAGAATTTGATTATCCTTTGCATTTAGGTATTACCGAAGCTGGTCCAAAAGATGTTGGTTTAATTCGAAGTGTTGCCGGATTATCGCCGTTATTACTAGAAGGAATAGGCGACACAATTCGAATATCTTTAAGCGATGATCCTCAAGAAGAAGTAAAAGCCGCTAAAAGGCTATTAAAAGACTTAGAAATAAGAAAAGATAATCCGACATTAATATCTTGCCCAACATGCGGAAGAACAGAAGTTAACTTAATTCCGCTTGCAAAAAGAATATTAGAATTTCTTGAAGAAAATAAAATTTATAAAACAGTTGCTATTATGGGTTGCATTGTAAATGGCCCTGGAGAAGCTAAGCGAGCTGATATTGGCGCTGCTGGTGGAAAAAATAAATGGGTCATTTTTAAAAAAGATAAAATAATTAAAACTGTCGATGATAACAATGTTTTCGATGAATTAACTAAAGAGATTCTTGAATTATAAAAAAGAGAGAGAATTAATCTCTCCAATTTTCAATATAATTGCCACTTTTAAGCATTTCAATTTCTGTTTTATAAGGTGGCATTTTATTTATATAAGGTGTTTCAAGTACTTTTGGAATATTGTTCAATCTCGGGTTATGAACAACATTATATAATGCTTTAAAACCAATAAATCCATATCCTATGTTTTCATGTCTATCTTTATGAGAACCTAAAGGATTTTTTGAGTCATTAACATGCACGCACAAAAGCTTGTCTAATCCGATTTTTTCTTCGAACAAGTCTAGAATTTTATCAAAATTTCCGATATCAAGCCCTTCATCATTTACATGGCATGTATCGAAGCAAATTCCAACTCTATCTTTGTATTTGATATTATTTAAAATATACGCTAATTGATCAAAGTTAGAACCCATTTCACTGCCTTTTCCAGCCATAGTTTCAAGCGCAATTTTAACATCACTTTTATCAATGGATAAAACATCATCCAAAGCTTCAATAATAGATGTTAAACCATTTTCAATGCCTGTTGAAACATGTGATCCAGGATGAAGAACAAGTATTTTTAAACCAAAAGCGTTTGTTCTTTCGATTTCTCTTTTAAGCATTTCCTTTGAATGAGCATATAAATCAGCATTTAGTTTATTTGCAATATTGATGATATAAGGAGCGTGGACAATAATTTTTGTTTTATCAAGCCCTGCACTTTCAATAAGTTTATTGCCTTCCTCAATTTTGAGTTTTTCAAGAGGAAGTCTAAATGAATTCTGAGGAGCACCTGTATAAAACATAAATGTATTAGCGCCGTAAGATAAAGATTCTCTAACACTTCCTAAATAATAGTCAGGCGCAGACATAGAAACATGTGAGCCTAAAAACAATTTATAATCATTCATAAAGTCCTTTTTCCTTCTTATATCGTTCAATTCTTTGACGTTTTATATCTTTTTTAATAATTTCACGTCGATGTTTTTGTTTTACTTTTTCTACAGCAATAGATGCTTTCTTTTTATAGCCTGGTTTTACTTTTCCTTTGCTTTTACCAAGCGCAATGTTTTTCGCTTTGCGGATTTCTTTATCAAGTTCTGGATTTGCTTTTCTTCTTGTCGGATGAGTTTTTTCAATACCTTTTCCTTCGATAAGTTCGTTATCTTTTAATGTAAGATATTTAAAATTAACACCATTTTCAATAAGTGTTAAAGGCTTCTTTGTTGCGTCAGAATTATAAAAAGTATAACAATTGCCTAATTTATCGAATCGACCTGTTCGTCCAGCGCGGTGATAATAAAATTCAAGATTATTTGGTAAATCGACATTTAAAACATCACTAACATTATCAATATCAAGTCCTCTTGCAGCCATATCAGAGCAAACAAGAATGTAAATATCATCATTTTTAACTTGTTTCATGACATTTTTTCTTTCGCGACTTGATAAATCGCCAGTTAAAAGCCCAACTTTTCTTTTTTGTGATTTTAAATATTTATAT
>JBNMLE010000009.1:0-34187 GCA_050874705.1 Bacilli bacterium | reverse complement strand
TCTCCAAGCATATTTTCGAAATAATTATTTGAATTTTGTGAATAATTACTCATAACAAATTTTTCTGCAATTCCGGCAATAATTTTCTGCTTTCTAGAAACAACAATATCTACCATTTTGTCCATATACCTCCCAGGCACTGATTGTTCATGGCTCAAGCCTAAAGAGTTAATTGTATAAGAATAGCCAATTCTGTTTTGAAGATCAGTTGAAATGGCTCCGTGCAAGATTTTTAGTTTTTCGTTGCTCCTCGGGCTTGTTGCTAAATAAGTGTTGAAAGAATTACTTAGAACACGCAAAAACATCTTATTATCCATTATTTATTTTCCTCCTATAACTTATATATTAAAAATTTTTTAATGTCTTTTGATGAAAATGTATAATACCCACCACTTTTATATTTGCCTAAAAGAGAAATATATGAGACAAATTCATCTGTTTTTATATAACTAATAATTTTGTTAGGCGATATTGTAGTAAGAATATAAAGCCCGCTATAAACGCCACAACCAGGCTCAATAATTTCTATTTTTATATCATTTATGTCTCTTATTAATGTATTAATAGCGATTCTTTCTTTAACAACATCTTTAATTCCCTGAGTTCTCCCGAAAGCATACCACAAAGAAGTTCTATCTAATGAACGCCCACTAATAAAGTCTTCATACTTTTTTAAATATTTATAGACAGCTTTATCTTTTTGGAGTTGAGCCAACGAAATAAGTTTTCCATTATTGTAAGGAAATATACATTTTTTCCATTCAGCTGTTTATGCTTTAAAAACAGGAATAATATATTTGGATTCAAAATCGAACTCTTTTGAAATAAAAACATCATCAGCTAATGTAGCAAAACCATTTTTAACTTCAATCTCATTCCCAAATTCAAATACGCATATAATCTTTTTAAGAAATTTAAGTCTGTCTATTTTTGAAAAATAAAAATTATCCTCGATATTGATATCATTATAATCCAAGTTTGTAAGAAAAATTGGTTTATGTTTTATATTATCGTATAAAAAATATTTAATATGCTTATTTTGTGAGATTGTAAGAGTAAGAATGCAGGTATATGTTGTAGCATTAAAAGGTTGAAAATGTTTTAAGTCACAAACCGATTTAATTGACTTATGTTCCTCAAAATATTTTCTCATCTTTTTGCCAGCAACACTTGTAAACCAAGAAGAAGGAGCAATATAAGAAAGGACACCATTTGGGTTTAACATTTTCAAACCAACTTCGTAGAAAGTAATATATAAATCAGTCATGCCAATATCTGAAAAATTAAAATGTTTAATTTTGCTATATGATTCACCTAAATTGTGAACACGAACATAAGGTGGATTTCCAAGCACAAAATCCATCTTTCCATCAAATTTGTGGATATCCAATGTATCACCACAAATAACGTCAGGTCGGTAGTCCACAATTCCAAAAGAAGCAGCGACATCTATCATTCTTTTTATACATTTAGCAACTTCAAGCTCATCTAGCTCAATTCCGTGAATATATTTTTCAAGTTGTTCTTTTAGCTTAACTAAATCATTGGATTTCTTTTTAAAAGATAAGCAATATTCTTTAACAATCTCAGCCAAAAATGCTCCATCGCCACAAGAGTTATCGATCACGTGTTTTTTTATTATTTTTTCGCCTTTATAACCAGCTAAATCAAAAATGTTGCGTACTATATAATTTGGGGTATATATTCTTCCGTGGGTTTTATTTTGACCTTTATTATTGGTTTTTATCATTTTGAATCCTGTGATTATTATATCAAATTGCTCTTTTTTCTTAAGTATAATTTTATTAACACTGATTAATTTGAATAAAACTATTTCGTAGCGAATTAAATATTTTAAATTGTTTTTTGTTAATTAGTTTATAGATATTTACAATTTTAATTAGTTTTTAATAAAAAAGTAATAAACTAGATTTTTGCATTTACGTAAAATACTTTTTTATTTTACTATTCAACCTTTAATCAAAAGAACCCTGATTAATTTTCAAGGTTCGTTTTATTCATCTATGGCGCCCCAAACAGGAATCGAACCCGTAACCCCTTGATTCGAAGTCAAGTACTCTATCCAGTTGCGCTATTGGGGCAATGCCATAATTATATTTTGTTTTTATTAAATTGACAAAGGTTTATCATCTACGTGCGCATTTGCGTAGTCAATAATAGCTTTAAATCCTTTTGAGGTCTTCTCATTAGTTTCAAAATCGTTATATGTGATATTTGGATCAACATCAACTAAATCAAGGTTAGCGCCGATATCAACACTAAATGAACCAGTATCAATAAACATTCCAAATGTTAAATGAGATAGATAATCTTTATAAATTTGTTCATTTGTTTTTTTGTCGATATCATAGAAATCACTCTTCTTACCAAATAATGAGATATCACATGATTTCATATCGCTATTATTTGTAAGTTCAGCCATATTTAATCCAAGATCCCAACGATGTTCGCCATAATCATTTTGGCCATTTGTATAAAGGAAATTAGTTAAGATTTTGCTGTAATCAATTGGAGTTGTGCGTTCTTTTTGTTCGCTCATCGCACCTTTTATTGATGACCATATAGAACTGCTGTAATTCATTCCAAGTCCAAATCCTAAAGTGTAATCAAGAATATTATTCATGAAATCATCTAATGTGGTTTTTGTATAATTTTTAGTTTCACCTACATGCCACCATTCTGTTTTTACGTTATCAGTTCTTTCGATGTAGACGTAATTATCTTTGTAATAGAAATCTACTCTCTTTTTCTGTGTATTAACTCCTCCATTCATAATGGTTTGTTGAGGAATATTGCTAATTGTGCCTCTTAAAGTGATATCACCATTATTTTCAAAAACTTCTAAATCAATTGGTAAATTCTTTAAATTTGCAAGTCCTTTCAAATCAACGCTTCCTAATTTTAGAGTCATTGAAACATTACCTGTTATATGGAAGTAATCTAAATTAGCTACATTTATTCCAAGTTTTAATAATGTCTTAATTTCTGAGAAATCATAATATTTAACTTCATTTGGATCTGCAACAACAGTTTCACTTGTTTCATAATCAAGAATATTAGCCTTAAGTCCAATTGTATATTTGTCAAAATTAAAGTCTACAAGTTCGATTGATGAAATCTTTTCTCCGCTAAATCCAATTTTAATATTAATGTCAGTATCGAGATTAAATATAGCGCCACTAATGGATATATTCATCTCATTATTATTAAGAGAAATTTCTTTAATAATGTTATGGAACAATAATTCAAATTCGCCATTAACAATGCGCATGACGATTGTTTCATTCATATTATCAATCATTTCGCCAAACCATTGATAAATGCGTGAATTTTGATCTTCTAATAAATCAAACGCAACACCAAACATATCTCTTAATGTTTGGACAGTGAATTTGCCATGGAGTGAATTATTATATTCAAATAATGCATCTGTACCATTAACAGCAACTTTTACATTATGTGATGGTTTTGGATCATATTTAGATTCATTTTCAATAATAGTAATTTCACCATCACCACTTTGTTTAGTTGCATCAGGGTTTTCAATATCAAATCTTGCTTTTCCGTTAAAAGACAATCCATATTGTTTTTCGCTGCTTGTTAATGAACCTTCAAATCCGATTGCGTAACGCTTTTCTTGAGCGATTAAAGCATTTAATCCTTTTACTAATGGAACAATGTTTGAATAATCGCTATAGGAAGATGAGTCATTTCTATCGATTGATGTTTTATAATTTTCATCATAATCATTTAAAGCTAAACTTAAGTTTATAACTTTTGATGAAATTGATAAATTCCTAATAGATAATGAGGAAATCTTTTCTTCGTTAAATAAAACTTCAAAATCTACATCATTATCAAGACCTAATATTGATTTATCAATTGAGAATGAAACACTATTTTCATTTAAGGCTACATTTTTTAATACATTATTAAGTAAGGATTCGTATTTACCATCAATGACATCTTTAATAACTGTACCATCAATTTTTGACATTAAAAAATTAAGAGTATTTTCAATATCAACGGTTTCAAAGTTATTCATTAACACTTTAATTGCGTTGATAATATCATTTACATTTTCAAAAGCTAATTTGCCTTTTAAAGAATCATTATAATTAAATATGACATCATCTTTAGATATATCTAAATCGATATTATGAGCAAATTCGCCGTCTTTATGGTGCTCATTAATAACTAATTTTGCTAATCCAGATTTTTGTTCTATATCAAATTGAGTTGAACCATTAATGGAAATAGAATAATCATCTCTTAATTTAATATCGCCATTTAATGATAAATTGAATTGCTTTTGGTTTAATAGGTCACCAATATGTCTTGCTAAAGGAATGACATTTGATACATTGTTATATAAATCTTTATCTAAAGGAGCATTAATTTTGTTTTCTTCAGTATATGTAAATCCAGAATTAAGCGCAGCGTCTAATTTTAAGGATAAACCTTCAAAAGAAATATCCGCTTTTAAGGCTTTAAAATTATAATCTTTATCACTATAAAAATAGATAGGAGCTTCCTCGATAATCTTTAAACAATATTCATATCCATCTTCATTTTCTTTATATTCCATTTCTCCAAGTTTATTTATCAAATAATTCATGTCGATATTTTGGAATTGTTCAGGAAGAGAAATCTCTACATTAAAATAATCGAGAAGATCGCTAATTTTTGTAAATTCAGATACTTCAAATTTAGCATTTATTCCTAAAAGTGAAGCATAAACTGTGTTATCAACATAAGTAACATTAATTGGAGAAACAACATCATTATATTTAAGTGTTGCATCAACATATGCATTAACATTATCAAGAGTTTCGAGAGTTAAATTTAATTCATTAATTGTTAAATCGAAGTTATATTCACCATAAGAAAGAGAAATAGAAGCTTCTCCATCAAGAGTTTTCATCTCTGAAAGGGAACTAATAAATTTAGCCGAAGGAGAAAGTTCAACAGGAACAAATCCGCCTTCTTCATCATCTCCTCCATCGTTAGCGTTTAAAACACCATCAACTGTTTTTGAAGGTCCTAAAAGATATCCTGCTGTAGCACCAACACCTCCAACAAGAACAAATATTGAACCGTATAAAAATATTTTTTTATTTATCATCTTAATTTTCCCTCCTCAGGATAAGTTACATATGAATTGATGTCAGGAATCACATAATCATTAGTGTCCTTAAAGAAATATGTAGTAAGAGTGCCTTTAACATTTGATTGAACATTTCCAATTCCGGCGGAATAATATTCTTCAACAAATGATGAAACTAACTCTAAATTATCATTCAAATTGTATGTAAGGTGAATATAACTAAATGAAGATACATTTGATCCAGAAAGATTAATCATTCTTTTATAATATTTGGCCACACCGGTTGTGGTATTAAGTTCCATGTAAAGTTTATAACCACCTTCAACTTTACTAATACATGAAGCACCCATTATTGGTTGTCCATCAGAACCTTTTTGAGTCACTGTATCAGTCAAAATTGTTTTTGAGGAAACAACATAAACGCTTGGATCGTCAAGAGTTTTACCAAATTTGTCTTTATATGTTTCTGCGGTGTAATCATTTATCGTTGGATTATCATAATTTGGATGCTCAGCATCTTTTACATCACCAAGATAACTTTTTATAGGAGAATCGTTATTTACTCCATCTTGATAATCGCGTTGGCAAACTCTTATATCAATCATCGCACCAGGAAGACTTTTTGATAAAGCTTCCTCCATAAATTTATCGCCATTTTTAATTGTAAAATTTCTAATATCAAGCTTTACAGCGGCATCCGCAAAACCATATCCAATAGCAACACTATTTTCAGCAAGAGTGAAATTATCAAGTGCATAATGAGCAATTTCAGATAATGAATATTCTTGAGTTACATCTTTTCCATCAGCAATTGATTTTTGGACTTTCCTTTGAAGTTCTTGAACATCATAAACATCATTTTTAACCGATACTTTTGACATATCGACTTTTGGATTTTTTATTAAATAAGAAAAAAGGACTCCAAGTCCGCCACCGATGACTAAACCACCTAATGCGAAACTTGTTAATAATAATGCTTTACCTTTTTTTGTTTTAGGATCTTCTTTAAATATGTTCATCACTTTTCTATCCTCGGTGCATATTATACATATGTATAAAAAGAGAGCTTGTTTTTCTTTAACAAAGAGACAACTCTAATCTCTCGAGAATGATTTTTACTATTCTCAAAAAAAGAGAACATAAGCAACAATCGAAACAATTTCATTAAAAATTGATATAAGCAATAGAATTTAATAAAATCATAGTATGGAAAAATTAAATGAAATAGTTGCGTCAAATTTGATTGAACTTAGAAAGAAAAGTGGGCTTACTCAACAACAACTTGCCCAACAAATAAATTATAGTGACAAGACAATATCTAAATGGGAACTTGGCCAAGCTATTCCAAGTGTCGATGTTTTAAAAGATATTGCAGATTATTATGGAGTCACTGTTGATTATCTAATTACTCCAAACGAAAAGGTCGCGGAAATCAATACAAAGAAATCAAAGAATAAGCTTTATAACAAAATTATAATGATCTTACTTGTTAACATAGTTATTGTTTTAATTGCCACTGTTGTGTTTGTGTGGTCATGTATTTCCTACACTAACGGAGTCGAAATATTGTCCCATCAAATTTATCCATATTGGCAAGGGTTTGTTTGGGCGGCTTCTTTATGCTTTTTAGTTTCATTTGTGCTTGTAAGACGCGAATGGAAAAAGAATAAAATATCTCAAATGATATTAAGCTCTTTGTTTGTATGGGCAATTATTACCGCTTTTTATTTACAATTCTTAAATCAAAATGTTTGGTATATATATTTTGTTGGTATTCCTGTTCAAATAGGAATAATACTTCTTTCAAATATGCGTTAATTTATGAAAATTATTGTTATTGGTGCTGGAACGAGCGGACTCACTTCTTCTATTAATTTAAAAAGAAAATATAAAGATGCTGAAATTTTAATTATTGAGCATTTAAACAAACCTTTTAAAAAAATCTTAGCAACAGGTAATGGAAAATGTAATATATCGAACTCGGTGATTGATTTTTCTAAATTTAATAATCCAACTTATATTAAAGATTTATTTAATGATGATTATTTTGTAAAAATTGATGATTTTCTTAAAAGTCTTCATATAAAAACAAAAAATATAAACGGACTAATTTATCCGATAACCGAATCTTCAGAAACAATTAGAAACGCATTTTTAAACGAAATATATAAATTAGGAATAAAAATTCATGTTGATGAAGAACTACAAGATTACAATATCGTTAATAGTCAAATAAATGTCATTACAAATAAAAACAAATATGCATGTGATAAGCTAGTTATCACCACTGGTGGAAAATCATCTCCTAAATTAGGAAGCGATGGAAAGATATTTGATGTTTTAAAAAAACATAACTATAAGATTACAAATATATATCCAGGATTATGTCCAATTAATACAAGTGAAAATACAAAACAATTAGATGGATTAAGAATTAAAGGCACTGTTTCTCTTTTTAAAGATAATAAGTTATTTCATCAAGAAGAAGGAGAAGTTTTATTTAAAAAGCATGGTTTAAGTGGCATTGTTATATTCAATATTGCTTCTTTAATTGCTAGAGATATTTCTCATCAATATAAAATATCAATTAACACTCTTCCTAATATAACAAAAGAAATATTAACGGATGAACTTAAAAATAATGGAAAAGAAATATTTTTAAATGAATACGCTCATCCATTATTAAAGAAATATATATTAGATAATAAACTAGATATTGTTTCTTCTTTAACTAATTTAACTTTTAATTTTGAATCATTATATGATTTTGAATTTTCTCAGGTTTCTGTTGGCGGATTATCTTTAGATAATATAAACAAAGACATGTCTTCAAAGATTGAAAATAATGTTTATTTTGCTGGGGAAATATTAAATATTGATGGCCCTTGTGGCGGATATAATTTAACATTTGCGATTTTATCAGCATTAAAAATAAATTAGTCAAATAAAAAGCATTTCAAGTTTGATCCAAGAAATGCTTTTTTCTTATTAAATTATATTTTCATTGCAACATCCCAAGCTTGCCAGATAACTGTCCTTAGATTTCCTACTTTAGAACAATCTCCAACAACATGGACGCCTTTAGTGGCAAGAGGAGTTGGAATATAACCAACTGAAAGGATTACGCTATCAGCGGCAATGGAGAATTCTTTTCCATCTTTTCCTTTAACAACAACGCCACTATCATCAATTTTGCTTAACGCAGTTTCAAGATGAACTTCAACTTTATTTAATTTGAAGAAATCTCTCAAATATGATGAATTTGCTAAACAAACGCCTTTAACAGCGATTAAATCATTTTTCATCTCAACAATAATTGGTTTTTTGCCTTTAAGATATAAATCATAGGCAATTTCACAACCTGTAAGACCACCACCAACGATAACAACTGTATCGCCAACTTGCTTTTTATTTAATAAATAATCACATGCTTCAATCGCTTTATCATTACCTTCAACATTAATCTTTCTAGCTTTTGCGCCTGTAGCAACAATTATTTCATCAGCGTCGAGTTTAGAAACATCTTTAATTTCTGTATTTAATTTAACTTCAATAGGAAGTTTAGCAATTTCACGCTTGTACCATTCAATCAATTGACGATCTTTTTCTTTAAATGATGGTGCAGCTGCAGCGATAAATATTCCGCCTAATTCACCACTCTTTTCATAAATGGTAACTCTATGTCCACGCATTGCAAGAACGCGAGCGGCTTCCATACCACCAATACCACCACCAATAACAGCAACTTTTTTTGCCTTTTTAGCTGGTTTTAAATAATATTTCTTTGATTGCATTGTCTCTGGATTAAGAGCGCATCTTGCCATATGAATAGCGTCGCTTAATTCTTGATCATTGGCTACGCCATTATAATGACACATTGTAAAGCAAGCATTATGACAACAAATACAAGGTCTAATATCTTCTTCACGATCTTCCATCATTTTTGTGACCCACATCGAATCAGCAAGGAATTGACGAGCAACACCCATGCCATCAATTTTTCCTTCTTCAATTGCTTTTGCAGCAACATCAGGAGTCATTCTACCAGCGCAAACAACAGGAATATCAACGAATTTTTTAATATGTTCAACTTCCGCTAAATTGCAGTTTGTCGGCATATATCCTGGTGGATGAGCCCAATACCAAGCATCATAAGTTCCGTTATCGCAGTTGAGCATATCATATCCAGCATCTTGAAGATATTTAGCGGCTTTTTCTGATTCTTCCATATCACGTCCGACTTCAACATAATCTTCTCCTGGAAGAGCACCTTCTCTTAATCCTTTTGTTTTACTAACAACTGAATAGCGTAAAGAAACAGGGTAATCTTCGCCACATATTTTTTTAATAGCTTTTACAATTTCAACAGGGAAACGATATCTATTCTCAAAACTACCACCATATTCATCTGTTCTATGGTTTGTATATTTCATTGTGAATTGATCAAGTAAATATCCTTCGTGAACAGCGTGAATTTCAACGCCATCAACTCCAGCATCTTTACAAAGTTTTGCAGTTTGAGCAAAAGCATAAATCATTTTATCAATTTGCTTTTTTGTTAAAGGTTTTGAAGGGACTTTATCTGACCATCTATTTGGAAGTTCAGATGGAGCAGCACAAAGATATTCGACATTTAAAATTGGTTTAGCAAGTACATTCAATACTTTATTATTAACAATTTTTTCCATTAAATCGTTAACCGCAAAAGAACGACCAAATCCGGCAGTTAATTGAACAAACATTTTGCTACCAGTTTTGTGAAATTCAATCATGAATTTTTTTAGTTTTTTAAACATTCCTTTGTTTGTATAAAGCCATCTTCCAAGCATTGGATCACGAATTGGTGCGATACCAGGAAGAACTAAGCCAACATTGTTTTGTGCTTTATCAAGCAAAAATTTAGCAGCTTCTTTACCAAAATGACATGGTTCCATCCAACCAAAAATTGATGTGCCTCCCATAGATGTTAAAACAATGCGGTTTTTAATTTCTACATTGCCAATTTTCCAAGGAGTGAATAATGGTTTATAAGACTCTTTCATAGATGTCCTCCGTATGATTAACATTATTTTATTAAATAATAAAAACCATTTCCATAAAAATATACTGATTCCATTATTTCACAAAATATTTTTACGTCTTTAAAGTTAAAAATAACGAATTTTGCAATCAATTCAACTAATTATCTTGGGTTATAGATAAAAAGGCCAAGCAAATATATCTCACCTTTATATTTATCATTTGGATTATTGTAATCAATCATTTTTTGATATGTACCATAAATATCTTGATCTTTATTTAATTCTCGTTTTGCCATGAAAGAAAAATCTTCTTTGCATACAAATTTAACATCTGTTGACATTGCCAAAAAATCTTCTGTATAAAAAATTAAATCATCTGGCGTTCCGCATAAAGCACCTTCGTAATTAATTAGTTTCACAACCTTCGCCGGTATTACAAACACATGATCAATTTCTGTTTTAGAATCATCTTTGTAATATATTTCAACTTCATCACCAATAATTAGATGATCCACTGTATCATTAAGTGTTCCTTTAACCATTAATTTTTGATTTGAGAAATCATGACCATTTTCATCAGTAATTGTTACTTTATCTTTAACAATATTTCCAAAGTCACCAACAATAGTTTTCTTTTCATTTGGAAGAGAATTATTAACAAATACATTGCATGAAGAAAGTAAAATAACGTTGCTTAATAAAAGTAGTTTCTTTTTCATAATAATTTTATCTCCCAAAATATATTTTCATATCGCCAATGCAAATACTGCTTGTATTCATTATAGCATTTTATCTTTTATCCATTAAAGAAAAGAATCTAAATCCATAAACAGGTGTATCAAATTCGATTGTATGTGTTGTTTGATAATTTCTATCTTCAGGCATATTTGTTTCACTGCTTAATAAGTCAAATTTCGTTAATCGTTTTCTAACCGTTGATTGCATACTTTTAATTGTTGGATTCTGAAAAACACTAAATAACTAAAGTAAGACAATTATTTTTACCACCTTTACAATAATATTTATTATTAATATAATTTTAGTCTATGAAAATCAAAGGTAGCGGTATTGTTTATAGTCTTCTTTGCAATTTGCCTGTTTGCTTATTTTTGACGCTTACAAGCACTCTTATAGGTTGCACTGATTTAGAAAGCGGAATATTATCCATTAATTTTAATCAAATTAATTGGGGAGTATTTTTCATTAATTATGGTCTTTCATATTTATTAGCAAACACTATTGGCATATTTGTGCCACTTTCATTAATTGGAAAATGGTTCACAGGATTATTTCATGTCAAAAATGATACATATACAGGTAATGCTCCATATAGATTATTAGCGACATTAGCCATTTCTATCGTCTATTATTTAGGAATTACACCTGTTTCTTCTTTATTTAATTATTTTGTTTTTAATACATTTAATTCAATTGATCAATTGCTATTAAATATGCTTATGTCAATGCCGCTTATGTTATTAGTGGGCTTTACTTCCTCTCTAATAAGCGATATTTTTGCATTTAAAGTTGCACATAAAATTGATCCTGAATTCTAAAATAAAAACGTTCGCCTTAATATTGACGAACGTTTTTTGGTGTTATTTTTTAATAACGCTATAGGAAGTGATTCCGTGGAGTGATTCACCATCAATTTGCAAATCTGTTGGCTTATCATATGTCATTGTCACATTTTTACCATGGATAATTGTGCAATGTTTTGATTTGATATGTTCTCCAGTGAAAATTTTTGGGAAATTCATCAAGGCGTTTAATCTATTTAAATCATGCCACACAACAACGCTTACTGTATCACTATTTCTATCTTGTGTTGGTGCTTCTTTCATACCACCACCATAATATTTTCCATTCATTGCTGAGCCAATAAATACTTTTTTGAAATTATATTCTTTTCCATCAACATTAACTTTTGCATTAACTTTTTTGAACTTGAATAAAAGAAGCTTAATAGCGAGTGTTGTATAATTGATATTCTTTTTACCTTTGGCTTTCATCTTATCGCTTTCAACACAAACCATACCATCGACACCAAAACCGACGCCATTAATAAATTTAGTTGTTTCGCCATTAATTGTTACAGTAGGTAAATTCTTTAGATATTTTGTAATTCCGATAAAATCTTCTTTTAATTCATTAATATCGCGAAGGAAGTCGTTACCATTACCTGCTTTATAAAGATAAACATTAACATCGTGTTTATCAAAATCCGCCATATTGACCATATGGTTAAGCGTTCCATCTCCACCTACGATAACAAGATCGTCATCTTTATTAAATTTATCTAAAAATGCATCTCCATCATCAATTGTAGTCCCATCTACAAAAGAATATTCTTTGCTATCATCGATTTCTTTCATTTTGTTTTTCAAGAAATCTAAATCTGGGCAATGACTTGAAAGTGGATTATAAATTACATATCTCATTTAACTGTCTCCTTTAAAAAATCCTTAATTTTATTTTCACAATATAAAGCGATTTCATTAACATCCATATCCTTATATTGATCAAAATCTAACACTTCTATTATATCTAAATAACAATCATGTTTTTTAAATAATAAATTTTTATTTACTTCTTTTGTTCCTCTTAAGGCCGTTATTACAATAGGCTTTTGAGTCTTTTTAGCAATTCTAAATGTTCCCGCTTTAAATGTTTGCACATTGCGAGGATCATTAGATTTATTTCTAGTTCCTTCAGGGAAAACACCGACTGATAAAGGTGAATCATTTCTATTCATCATATTTATCGCATCGCTAATAGTTTTAAATTCTTCATTTAAATCATATCTATTGAGCTTTAAATAAGCACATCCATGAATAATCTTTCCAACAAAAGGAATTTTAAATAAAGATTCTTTTCCAATAAATGTAAGTGGAAAATCTCTTAAATAATAATCGATAATCATGCTATCGAGGTTACTTCTATGATTACCCACTAAAAGATATGTTTCACTTTTTGTAAGCATATTTACTTCGTTTAAGTGAAGCTTCATATTAAATAAAGAAAATAAGAATTTATCGCATAACAATAATACAAATCGGAAATATTTGCTTTGATATAATCTTTTTTTCTTTTTGCTTTCAAAAAATGTTGCAAAAAATAATATAGCAAAAAATAAAATGACAAATAATAATATTGCCCCAAAGAATCCACCAATACTAACAAGTATTGTTAAAAGTATATCGCTACTAGCGAAATTATAAAAAAGAACTCCTGAAACTGCCCCAATGATAGCAGCAAGAAGTAATAGAAACAACTTAATCATAAAATGATTATAACATGATAAAAATATTTTTCTATTGTCTTTTTATTTCAAAAAGTTAATTAACAAAATATTATTTTTGAATATTGGAATTATTTTCTTTTTCTTCACTAGTATTTTCAGTTGTTTTTTCTTTGCTTTCAGATAATTTATTTTTATAATTTGCAATCAAATCTTTGACATTTGCAAATGAGAAAAAGAAAGGCTTTTTAAATTTATTTTTAAGTTTTCTTTTTGCGATTTTATTTTTCTCTTTTGCATATTCTTTAAATTTATCAAATGAAACTATAACTTTATTCTCTTTTGCGAATTTCGATAATTTGCTAGCAAGATGAATTGAATAAGCAAAATCCACTAAAATCATCCCAAGAACAATGCCAACAAAGAAATAATAAATCGGATATGTAGCTAAAAAATTAACCAAATCAGTTAATGGTTTGTTTATTAAAAAATAATATGCTGCACCTATAACAAGCCAAAATAAAGAATATAAAGGACAAATAATGCCCATTATATTTCCTTTAGAATTGCTATAATCCCAAAGTTTGATTTTAAGTCCTTTAATAAATATTAAGCCAGCAATAAATTCAATAAGAGTTAAGGCAACTCCAACAATTAAAATAGATGAAACAATTTTTAGCCATAATAAATCTTCTGGAAAAGGAATAAGATCCACTAAAAAATTAATTCCATATAAAGCAACTGTTCCAAAGCCATAAATAGGAAGATAAGGCCCAACTAAAAAGCCAGGATTAACCCAATGATGTTGAGATACAAATCTTCGCCAAAATAGTTCAATCACATAACCTACAACTGAACCTACAACGAACAAAGTAACTAAAGTAACAAATATTTCCATTTTATTTTTTTAGAACAATTAATTCTGGTTCTTTATTAAGTACTTTATGATTATCTGGAACGCTATTAGTTAGATAAACGTTTCCTCCGATAACAACATTATTTCCAATCACTACATCTCCACCAAGTATCGATGCGTTAGCGTATATTGTGACATGACTTCCAATTGTAGGATGTCTTTTTGTTTCTTTCATAGCTCTTCCACCACGAAGAGATAACGCTCCAATAGTAACACCTTGATACATTTTTACATAGTTGCCAATAATAGATGTTTCACCAATAACAATACCTGTTCCATGATCGATAAAAAATGGACAGCCTATTTTAGCGCCAGGATGAATATCAATTCCACTCATAAAATGAGCATGTTCACTAATAATGCGAGCTTGAAGTTTTAAATTTAATTCATACAGTAAATGAGCTATTCGATAATATGTAATCGCCTTATAACCAGGATAGCAATAAACAATTTCTTCTTCGCTGTCACTTGCGGGATCGCTTTCGAAAAAATAAGAAAGATCGCTCTTAAGTTGTTGTTTTACAAAAGGAAGTTTTTCAAAGAAAGCTTCTTTATTTTCATTATTGTCACAAATTGCACAAGAAAATAATTCATTTGCTTTTATTAAAGGCTCATCACAAAATAAATATTTTTCAATTTCTTCAACAAACGCAACAATTAATTTCCTATTAAAGCATTGTTTTACCACTGATAACGATCTCCTTTATCAGGGAATATTATAACAATATCTTCGTTATTAATGTTATTTCTTTTTATATATGAAATTGCGCCAAGCAAAGCTGCACCTGAAGAAATACCAATATCAATACCTTCGCTATCTCTAATCTTTTTAGCCATTTCTATTGCTTCTACACTTTTAACATCTTCGATATCTTTTAATAAATCAAGTCTAAGAATAGATGGAACAAAGTTTGCTCCAATACCTTGAATAAGATGTTTGCCTGCAACATGTTTAGTCAGAAGAGGAGATTCAAATGGTTCGACACCAACCACATTCGCGGAAATATTATTATCTTTAAAATATTCAGCGATGCCACTTACTGTGCCACCTGTACCAATTCCTCCGAAAACATATTTTACAGTTGGTAAATCTTTATAAATTTCAGGACCAGTTGTTAAATAATGAGCCTTCACATTATTTTTATTATTAAATTGATTAAACATGAAAGCATTTGGATCTTCTTTTACTTTTTTCTCAGCGAGTTCTTCTGCTTCTTTCATACCACCATCAACAAGGCAAAGTTCTCCACCAAGAGAAGTTATCATTCTTCTTCTTTCTTCAGACATGCTTTTTGGCATATAAATAATGAGTCGATAATTAAATACTTTTGTATAATAAGCAAGAGCAATGCCTGTGTTTCCACTTGTGGCTTCCACTATTATCGAGTCTTCTTTTAAAATGCCATCTTTTTTATAATCAAGAAGCATTTGATAGACAGGTCTAGCTTTAATAGATCCGCTTGGATTAGTATTTTCCACTTTTCCAAAAAGTCTACAATTGATATTGAATTCTTTTTCTATATTTTTAAGTTCAACTAATTTTGTGTTTCCAGGAACATAATTTTCCATATTTATCACCTCGAATAATTTCATATTAGTCCCGCTATTTGAATAATTCAAATAATACGATAAAAAAAGACTTTAAGTCGCCCTAAAGTCTTAATGTTTTTAATTGCTATTATTATTCAGCTTTTGCTTGTGAAGTAAGAAGTTTGTTGTTTAATTTAATTGCAGCAATCATTGAAGCAAGGCTAACACCGAAGAAATAGAAATCTTCTAAAAGTCCAAGACCACCAGCGAGTGGTCCTAATTGAACAAAGCCATAAATCAATAAAATTAACACCATAAAAGCGTCAACAACAAAGAATACGATTGAGCATATTTTATTTGCTTTTGATAGGCCAAGTAATACTTTTTCATTCTTAATAACATTAGCTTTGCATAATCCGCTGAGTAAAAATAATACAACTCTTACTAGATAAGTTATTAAAAGACCAATAAACGCTATTTGAATCAATAAACCGCCTTCAAGATCAGCAAGTCCGTCTCCTACAACATGGAAAAATGTTGCGTAATACTCAAAATCAGAAGTACCAAGAACAAGCAATGTTGAAATTGAATACATATTGAAAACTAAAACGAACATTAATCCAAGAAATGCAAGACCAGCAAAAACGAAATAAGGTATATATTGTTTTTTATCTACGTTATTCTTTTTTATCTCCTTTCCTAATAGTTATAAAAATAACACTCTTTCAAGGCTAATTCCGCAATTACTAGTTAAAAGTACTAAAAATAAATAGACATAAAATTTATGTCGAACAATACTTAGTTATTGAACTATTAAAATTATTTTTTGAAAACCAAAATTGCTTTAGCGCTAGGAGTAATAGCTGAAGAAATTAATACAAAACCATCTTTTTCCATTTCGTTACATTTGTCTTCAATTTTCTTAGCCATTTTCTCCGCTACAGGTGTATATTCAATAAGTTCTGTTTTATACATTTTTGTTCTCCTTTTTTTGCTTTGCTTACTAATAATAAATTATTTATATAATTCAAGTAGTTTCTTAGCTTCTTTTTTCATTCTTTCAATTAAAGAGGATGGTGAAATAACAATAAAAGATTCTGTATATTGCATTAGAAAATAAAATAAAGCATTTTCGTTGCATTTTATTGTTGCGTAAAGTTTTTTGTTTTCTTTTTTAAATGTTGCATTTTGTGCAAAGAAATCGACAACTGTTTTTATATCATTTTTATTTAAAATTTCAATTTTCGCTGTTATAACTTGGCCATCGAGAATATATAAATTATCGTTTATAAATTTGCTGATATCGAAGTTTTTTACTTCTTTTAAAGAAGACATCTTTTTATAATCCCATTCTTCTTCAATTTTTGGATTAACCATATATTCAATTCTAAAAATTTGAAGAGGACGATATTTCTCTCGATAATTTGCAATCAAATAATATTTACCAAAATTATTAA
Organism: Bacilli bacterium; assembly: GCA_050874705.1. Taxonomy (GTDB): domain Bacteria; phylum Bacillota_I; class Bacilli_A; order RFN20; family CAG-826; genus Fiminaster. The sequence continues at coordinate 16,894 of JBNMLE010000009.1, read as the reverse complement.
TTGTATAATATGGAGAGACGATATATCTAAAACCATTTTTTCTTAAAATTTTATTACCTTTTTCATCATATGTGATGTATTCAAAAGACATTCTTTTCTTTTGCTTAATTGCTTCTTCAATTGTATCTAGCACAAGAAAGATTTGTTTACTATCTGTTCTATTAATTTCTTCGCTTTTATATAAATAATTATATCTTTTTCTTTGATAGATACTTAAAGGCTTATTGATCTTTTCAAGTAGCGCTTTAGTGTCACTACCACTTAAAGATTTAGATGTAAAAATTGCATCGTAAAGAAAGGTAATTTCTGAAGGTTCAAATTGTCTTGAAAATAAAGCAAATCCGCCTTTAGGAGATTTATTAATATCATATCCTAATTCTTCAAGTAAATTTAAAGAATAAGCAATCGATTTTCTTTCAAGTGTTATTCCATAATTTTTATCTATATAATCGATAATATTTTGATGAGTTAAAAAATGTTTTTCATCAGAATAATCTTCGAGAACTTTAAGAACTAATAATATTGAAGCTTTTTTGTTTTCAATCATAATAATTACGCGTTAATAATAATGTTTTTAATTAAATAAGAATATTCATCTAAATATAAAGCGCTTGTTTCTTTATTTTTTTGATCAAAACCAAGAAGTACAGCGAATCTCATAGAAGAATATTTGCTTAACAATATTTTTACGTATGTATCTCCTATTACATTTTTAATAAGTAATTCATCATTACTATATTCTAATTTTATATCACCATTTTCATTAAGTGGTTCAATAATTTGAAAAGTTGCATCACTAACTACAACATATGCAAAATATGTCCTATCAGCGTATCCTATCTCTGGAAGCGCAATATATTTATCACAAAACATAAATCTTAAAATAACATCATTATTAATATCTGATTTAATAACTGAATCAAGTATTCCTAATCTATGATTATCATTTAATGATTTTATAATTTCATTAATATCATTTGTTTTAGGATTATTAATAGAATAACTAAAATAATTTTCCTTATTAACTAATTTATATTGTTCAATTCTTTCATAAACTTCTTTTAAAAGAGAATTATAGTCTTCAAATTTATTATTACCTTGAGATATAAGAGAAGCTTTAGAAAGCGCTAAATACTTCCAGTAAAGATCATCGTTTTTTGTCACATCATAACATCTTGCAAGTCTAAGAAATAAATTTGAAACAACACATAAATCATCATTTATAGAAATGAAATTCTCATAATCTTCAATACTTTTAAGTAAATTAATTGCAAATACGATATCTTTTGAAACAAAATAACCATTAAAATACATATCGCTTAATAAAAGAGTAGCTTCATGTTTTAAATATCTATTTTCATCTTGAAGAATTGCTTTATTTAATATTTTAAAAGCGAGTTCATAATCTTTATATTCATCAGTTAAACAAATCTTTGAAAGCTCGATAGCGCCATCAAAAATATCTTTCTTAACTGATCTAATAAAATATTGTTTTGCAAGAGTAAAATTTTTATTTACTAATTCGCCTTTAAAATATAATTTTCCTAAAGAATAACATGCATTAGAAGAGTTATACTTGTCCGCTAAAAGGGACAAAGATGAAAGAAGAAGTTTTATTTCTTTATCATCTAATTTGTCTTTATCAAATAAATCAATAACTATATTCTCAAGTTCATTAAAATTAAGGTTATCTAAATCCATAGTTTCATTTTAACAAAGGTAAAAAATAAATTAAATTCAAAAGTATCAATAATGAGACTAAATTCTATAACTTTTTAATAATTTTTGCTGGAACTCCTGCTACAACGCAATTTGAAGGAATGTCTTTTGTGACAACGCTTCCCGCTCCAACAACGACATTATCGCCAATATTAACTCCTGGGCAGATAGTAACATTTGCCCCAAACCATACACTATTACCAACTTTTATAGGATAAGCATATTCAAGGAACATATTTCTTGTTTTTTCATCAAGAGGATGTTGAGGTGTATTAAATGAACAATTTGGTCCAATTAAAACATTACTACCAAAAGTCACTTTCGCACAGTCAAGAATAACTAAATTATGGTTAGCAAAGAAATTGTCACCTATTTCGATGTTCTTTCCGTAATCACAATAAAAATTTTGAGATATTACAAAATTATTTCCAACTTTTCCAAATAATTTTCTAATCAAAGAATCCAATTTTTCTTTGTCTTTTGGAGAAGTATGATTAAATTCGAAACAAATATCTTTAGCTATTATTCTTTCGTTTAATAGCTCTATATCATTGCCATCATATAGCAACGAATTGAGCATTTTTTCTTTATTTGTCATTTTTATTATTCATAGTATGAAAATACTTGCCCATTAACAGCAACAACATTGTTTGAGCTATCAACATCTTCGTATGTATCGAATTCCACAAATAGATTGCCGCTTTGATAAAGTGAATAAATTAATGGCGTTCCATCATCGAATTCATCTAAAACACTGCTTTCAACGCAAGTAAATTCGCTTGGAAGATTTGAAAGAGCCACTAAAGCAGTTAGCCCATCTTCTTTGGTAAGTGCTTGACTATCTTGAAATGTTAATGTTGTGTAATATTGATCATAATCTTTATCATATGAATAATGTTTTCCATCCGTACCAAACAATTGTTCAGAAATATATTTAATAATTGTTTCATGTGTGTAGGAACTCGTACTTCCACTTGATGTAGTTGATGCTGAACTACTAGAGGAAGATGATGTAGTCGAAGTAACATCACTTGAGGTAATTGAAGTAATTGTTGTGCTTTCTTCTAAACTACTTGTTGACGATGCGTTCGTGGTTATATCATTTGAGCCTGCATCACAACTAGCAAGTAATAATGTTGACATTAATATAAATAATAATTTTTTCATAAGAATCTCCCTTGAATAGTATAACAAATAAAATCAAAAATGTTTTATCTTCAATTAGATATAAATAGCATATTTGCAAAAAGGTGCAAAATATGGAGTGAAAAAACTTGCAAAAAGGTGCAAAATATGGATATAATTTATTTGCAAAAAGGTGCAAAATATGGAAAGAAAATATTTAGATAATCTAATTGAATGGAAAAATGATAAGAATAAAAAGCCGTTGCTTGTACTCGGCGCAAGACAGGTTGGCAAAACATATTTAATTGAAAAATTATTTGCTAAAAACTTTTATAAAAATTCATATTTGCGAATAGATTGTTCTAATGAACCAGAATTTGTTGACTATATATTAAAAAACCCAAATTTGGAAAAAACAATCGATTACATTCAAATAAAATACAATTTTCATCTTGATGAAAATCATTTGTTGATAATTGATGAGGCACAGGAATGTCTTCCAATAATTCAATTAATGAAACAATTTTGTGAAAAAAGAAGAGAAATTCCTTTAATTGTTACAGGTTCACTTGTAAGAATACGAATAAGAAGAAACGCTCATAAAAGAGGCGGTTTTGCGGAAAAATCATTCTTGTTTCCTGTCGGCAAAATAAATCGATTAAATATTTATCCATTAACGTTTGATGAATTTTTACTAAATTATAGTAAAAATACTTATGAGTATGTCAAAAGTTGTTTTGAAAGCAAAAAAGAAATTGATAAAATGACCCACGAATTATTGATGGATATTTTCCATGATTATCTTTTTGTTGGAGGCATGCCTGAAGTCGTTGATACTTTTCTAAAAAATAAAAACAATAAGCTTAACGCATACACCGATTCTTTAAATGTTATAAAAGACATATATTCAGATTATTTAAGTGATATGGAACTATATCAAGCATCCGATGAATCAATTTTAAGAAGTAGAATGATATTTAATAACATTTATAGTCAATTAAATAAAGAAAACAAGAATTTTAAAACAACAATCATAGATAAGAAATTCAAAAATAGAGATTTATTCACTCCAATTGAATGGCTGTTGACCGCAAATATAGTTTACAAAGCGTCGCAATTAAAAGAACATGTTACATCACCGCTTATTTCGCCAAATGAATCACTTTATAGATTATATTTATCAGATATGGGATTGTTCACATATCAAAGTGGTTTAAATACTAAATCGTTTTATCTAAATAAAAACAATTCGCTTTCTGGAATATATTACGAAAACTACGTTTCTAACGAATTATCTGCTAGAGATAATAAATTATTTTATTGGAAAGGAAAAAGAGATTCTGAACTTGAATTCATTTTAGATTATCAAGGTAGAATTATTCCACTTGACGTTAAAAAGAAAAAAGGAAATCTTAACTCGCTAGAAGAATTTAGATCTCATAATAATGTTGATATTGCAATAAAAGTTTCTACAAACAATTTTGGTTATGACAAAGAAAAGAAAATTTTGACAATCCCTTTTTATTATTTTTCATTCTTTTTGAACGACTTAAACGACAACAAATTTAATTACTAATTATTCATCTTAAATCCGTTATCACAAAATGGAGCGCCATTAGAAAGAGCGTCTTTTCTTATAAATGTATATGTTCCACATAATGTGGCCATATCATAATCATATCTACATAACGCTTTTGTATACGCTGGTAAGCCATATTTTCTCATCAATGTACATACACCACATTTATAAAATCTTCTTTCATAACCACTATTATCAGGATAAATAATTAAATCAAAATTCCACGAATAATTATTTTTATCGCCATATCTTGCTTTTGAAACTTCTTGAAGTTGCTCAATCATTTTCTTTTTAAATATTTTCTTTCCTTTAATTTTTGAAAAGATTTGCATCGTTTTTGTGCACATTGAACGTTTATAAAATAGCGATACTTCATCTAAGCTAGGAATATTGTCGATACTCAGTAAAAAAGATATTAATAAGCAACAATTAATCGCTATTTTCTTAAACATATCTTTTTTATCAAATTCAGGAAGATCCTTTATAATTTCTTTATATTTTATTTTAGCTAATTTTGTTATTTCCTTCGATGAACTAAGCGATTCATTAAAAGTCTCAACAAGTTGTTTCCTAAATGATTTATTAAACATTACCCACATCAAATGTGGCATTCCTATATATTTCATAACTACTCCTTAATCTTCGTATTTGCTCTCATAGCGTTTAAAATTGCAATAACCGCTACACCAACATCACCGAATACAGCAAACCACATATTTGTAATTCCAAATGCTGATAAGGCTAAAATAGCTACTTTGACTGTTAATGCAAAGATAATATTTTCATAAACAATAGACATTGTCTTTTTAGCAATTTGTTTTGCTTTTTTAATACTACTTAAATCATCGTGCATAAGAACAATATCGCTTGCTTCAATAGCGGCGTCGCTTCCAACTCCTCCCATGGCGATACCTATATCTGATTTCATAAGCACTGGTGCATCATTTATTCCATCACCAACAAAGCATAAAACATCATTTTGTCCTTTTTCTTTTAATAATTTATCAACTTCTTCAACTTTGTTTTGTGGAAGAAGGGAAGCTTTATATGATGTTAAACCAAGATTATTTGCAACTTCTTTTGCAATTAAATCATTATCCCCTGTAAGCATAACGCTTTTTGCGTGTATATTATTTAAATAATCTATCGTCTTTTTAGCGTCTTCTTTAATTTGATCAGCGATTAAAATATAACCTAAGAAATTTCCATCCACTACAACATAAATAATTGAACCAACGCCACTAGCTTTTGAATAAGAGATATTGTATTCATCCATTAGTTTTTCATTGCCACATAATATTGTATTTTTTCCAGTTGCTTTTATACCTTTTCCAGCAATATTAGTAATAACATAACTATTATCAATTTCTTTTCCGTATGCGTTTTTAATTGATACCGCTATCGGATGAGATGAATTATTTTCAGCGATTGCAGCGTAATATAATATTTCATCTTGCTTTTCGTTTGGATAAATTTCTTTAACAGCAAAATTTCCTTTTGTAAGTGTTCCAGTTTTATCAAAAACGAAGATATTTGCTTTATTGAATTGTTCCAAATATGATGAACCTTTAATCAATATACCATTTGCTGAAGCTCCTCCAATTCCAGCAAAAAATGATAAAGGAACTGAAATAACTAATGCACAAGGACAAGAAACAACTAAAAATGATAATGCTCTATAAATCCATGTTGTCCATGTACTCCAATCATTAGAAAATAAACCAAAACATAAAGGTGGAATAATGGCCAATGCTAGAGCAAGAAAAACTACAATTGGAGTATAATATTTTGAAAATTTGGAAATAAAATTCTCTGATTTAGATTTTTCTGATGAAGCATTTTCTACTAAATCAAGAATTTTTGAAACAGTTGAATTAGCGAATTCTTTATTTACCTTAATTTTTAATGTGCCGGTTAAATTAATTGTTCCAGATATAACTTCACTATTTATTGCTACTTCTTGCGGCAAAGACTCACCCGTTAAAGCTTTTGTATCAATTGTAGATGAACCAAATACGATAACTCCATCAAGCGGAATTTTTTCACCAGGATTAACTAATATTAAATCATCAATGTTTACTTCACTTGGATCAACAACATCAATTTTCCCATCTTCTCTTATAATATTTGCGTAATCTGGTCTAATATCCATTAATGAAGAAATGGATTTTCTTGATTTATTGACTGCATAATTTTGGAAGAATTCCCCTATTTGATAGAAAATTAAAACAGCGCATCCTTCATCAAAGCCTTCAGGATTATTTGATGTTATTCCTGTATAAATACCAAGACCAAATGCTCCAAGAGTGGCGACACACATCAAGAAATTTTCATCAAATACTTGACCATGAGCAATATTTTTAAATGCTTTTCTAATAACATCATATCCAATAACAATATAAATCGATAAATATAAAACAAACGGAAGTAACCAACCAAGATTATTAAATTGAATTAAAGATGCAAGGCCATTAGGAAAATTTGTGGCAAAACATTTTTCTAAAATTATATTTGTGATAAAAACAATTAAAAATAGACCACTACTAATTAATATTCTTATTAAGTTTTTCTTTTGCATTTTACTCATAAAATGCTCCTATCAGTTGAACAATTGTTCAACTATACTTTAAAATAAATAGTGCATAAGCACTTATCTATTTTTTAATAATCAATTTCAATGTCTGAATCAACCTTTTTAGCGGTTTTTTCAACATCTTTCATCACATTATCAATATCATCTGCTTCAATGATCATCTTTTTTGTAATGAAATTGACTTTGCATGATTTAACATTTTCCATTTTGTTAATTGCGTCTTCACATTTTTGTGCGCAAACAGGGCAGTCGACATCAATATTAAATACTTTTTTCATATAAAACACCTTCTATTTCTTTTCGTTTACGTGTTCTAATGCACATCTAAAAATTAATGAGACATGTTCATCATCAAGAGAATAATAAACTTCTTTGCCAAGTTTTCTTCCTTTTACAAGATGAGCATCACGTAAAACTTTTAATTGGTGAGATACAGCGGATTTATTCATATTGACTCGATCGCAAATATCATTGACACAGAGTTCACCTTCTTCAATTGTGTAAAGTATTTTTGCTCTAGTCATATCCCCTAACACTTTGAATAAATTAGTTAAGTCTTCAATTTGTTCAACGCTAGGAATGTTATTTTGATTGAATTTTGAATCCATCTTTTTACCTCACACAAAATAATATATACATAGTTGAATACTTTGTCAACTGTTCAATTGTTATTTTTCTAAATTTGTTTTTAAAAGTTAATTTTGCCCAATTCTTTTTAGATATCTTTCAAGAATTATATATGCTGCTCCAGAATCAATTTTTCTTTTTTGTTTTTTTGCTTTTATACCATTTTCATGAAACATATTCATAGCTTCAACAGTGCTATTTCTTTCATCTTGATAATGTATTGCTATATTTGGAAATGTATTTCTTAGCATAGCAGCAAAACCTTTAACAATAGGTGTCATTTCACATTCATCGCCACTAGGATAAAGTGGATAACCGACTACAAAATGTTCAATTGTTTCAATTTCTAAAAGATCTTTAATTGCTTTTAAAGCATCATCATAATGACCTAATTTAAATCTGACTTCAGGTAATAAAGAAATAAAATTACCACTTCTAGATATAGCAAGTCCTATTGATCCTTTTCCTAAGTCTATTGCAAGTAAATTCTTTTCCATATTGTTATTTTATCATTTATATAATATTTCTAGTATTAATTCTTTTTATATAAAAGAAAAAGAGATATATCTTTTTTGATATACCTCTTATTTTAAATGTTATTTAATTATGCAAGAACAGCGCTTACTGTCGCGCCATTATTAGAAACGAAAGAAATATCTTTCATATAATATGTATCAGTGGCATTGAGCCAGAAACCAAGGAATAATTTTTCTCCTGCTTTTACATAGATTTTTCCTAATGATACATTTGTGTAATCACTAGAATTAATTTCACTTGTTAATGTTACATAATTGTCGCTTGAATCTTTACCAAGTTCACTAACGATACCGTATTGGAATTTGCTTCCATCGGCATTGCTATAAGAAATTGATTTAGAAGAAGCTTCGCTAATCATAGACATATTAATTGATAAATATGTGTCTTTATCAACAGTAAAATATGATTGTACATGGTTGATTGCAAATCCTGCTGGAATAGAACTTACTTTAATAACATTTTCACTGTTATATGTTGTTTTATAATCAGTAATATGAACATTATAGCAGCTATCCGCAAAATTAAGTGAAGTTGCTTTTACTTCTCCACATGTGCAATTAAATGCACATTCACCACATTTTTCAGTACAACCTCCGCAGAATGAACATGTATGTCCTTCAACATTGATAACATTTTTAACACCTTGAAGAGTAACGCTGCTATCAGCAACTAATTTGATATTTGTAATAGTCACATCAGCACTTAAATCGTTAATCCAAGTTGCAAATGCACCAAGTTCACCTGGCACAAGGCTTAATGAACCAACATAAACATCGGTTGCATTTGTTGAAGAAAGTGAAACAGTTGTATCAACATTGCTAAGTTTTGTATTAGGATCGCTTCCTAATGCATTTGCTATACCAAGTTGAGTATAACCAGAACCACTTCTAATGGAGAAGCTTTGTCCATCAGAGCCTTTAACTTGAAGATAGACTGCAACAGATGTAACTTTATCGGTAACAAAATAGGATTTGAAATGGAATAAATGACCACTTACAGCATGTCCAACAAGTCCATCAGAAGTTACATCACTATATGAACCTGGTTGATATGATGAATAAGTATAAGTTGACATTGGAAGAAGAGTATCTTTTGATTTTGGGCATGTACATTTTTCGCTGCATGCAATTTCACTACATTCTTCATTTGTACATTTTCCACATATTGGACAAATGGATGAACAAATATGTGGGGTGAATGGGAATGTTAATTCAACATCATCGCTTGTATAAATATCAAGAGAGCGAATTTGAATTGTACCACCCCAACCTTGTAACCACATTTTAATGGAATTATAGTTTCCATCACTTCCATAAGGAATAAGATCAACAACACCGAGCTTAACGCTGACAAATTCTTCGCTATTTGGAATATTAACAACTAAATTTGTTTCTTCTCCAGTTAATCCATTAATAAATTTAATAACATTTTGACCATCAACACCGCTTACATTAAGACCAGCTGATGCTTTGATGTTTAAATACAAAGCCGCTTTTGATGCTTTACTTGATTTAATATTAAATACAAGGTGATTGATATTATTTGGACTTCCAACGAGTTGGAAATAGTCATTTTCAGTATTAATACCATCATTTACAGTTGCATCAGCACCTGTATAAACAAGGCTATTTGCATTAACTGCTTTAAATGATGCATTTTGAAGAGCGCCACAAACACATTTTTCTAAGCAATCATCTTCTTCACAAGTTGCATTTTGGCAATGTCCACATATTGGACAAATTGATGTGCAAAGATGAATAGGAGCTTTAGTAATTACGTTTTCAACAGTTTCAAGAGCTATTCCACCTAATGATAATGAATATTTAGCTTGATTGACAGCTGTCCAAGCGATAACAATTGTATTTGTGCCTGCGATAATATTAACTAATCCAAGTTTAATATCGTGCATCTCTGAACCGCTTCCCTTAATTGTTGAAGCAGTATAAGCGCTCTTATCTAAGATGCCTAATTTAGAATCGCTATCCCAATCAGATTTTGTTCCACTATTAACATAGATTCTGAAATAATCGCAAATACCCCAAGAAGCTTCATTATTTCCACTGATATTAAGGCTTAATAATGCACTACCGGCTTTTTCGGCATTAAATTTGAATTTAACATAGCCATATCCATATGGATTGACATTTGTCATAACATTATTGACTAAGCTGATATCACCATATGCAGAAGCACTATCACTAACATTTAATTCATAATTTGTTTTAACACATGTACATTTTTCGCTGCATGCACTAAATTTGCATGTCTCATCAGTGCATTTTCCACAAATATCGCATTCATGTCCGCATGTGTGAGGAGGTTCAACGAGTGTTACTTCGTTAAATGAATAAATTAATAATTGTTTAAAGTTAACACTAGGATGACCTGTTTTTGAATAATCATATGTAATTGTGATTTTATTGTCGCCACTTACTAAATCATATTCACCAATTTCAACATCATAATATGTTTTCCACATTTCTCCTTCGGCAGGAATTGTGGCTGCTGAATCAGCTTGTTTAACACCGTTGATATATAAAGAATAAATATCTTTAACAGCTGTAACTATTTGACGTGTTGAAATATTGTAACCAATTTTAACTTTTTCGTCTTTGTCAATGTGGACTGTATATTCGATCGATAATACATCATCAGTAATAACACCGATTCCATCTTCTTTTTTAGCACCATTTGTAACAACACGATAATCGTTACTTTCAAAGGTATATTTGTCTGGAAGCGGAGTTGAATCAACTACATTGACCATGACGCTGTCAAACTTGCTCATGTCAGAAACTGAAACGGCTTTGACAGTTGTTGTACCAACCTTTTTAGCGGTAACTACTCCATCTTTAACGCTTGCAACGCTAGAATTTGTCGATATCCAATTAATAGACTTGTCGGATGCATTTTCTGGTAGTATGTTCGCTACTAAAGTGGCACTAGTTTCACCATAAAGGTCTAGATTTAATTCGCTTTCGCTTATTTCTACACTTTCAACAGGAATATTTTCTTCTGTTATTGTAGTCGTTGTGGTAGTTAATCCAGTTGATGACTCAGATGAATTTTCACCACAAGAAGAAAGAAGGACAAGCGAACATAAAATCGTAAATAGTTTTTTAAATTTCATGAATTTCTCCTTTATGAATTTATGATGAGATTATTTAACTATAATGGTGTTATTTACAGTTGTTAATCTAACATCCTTTAATGAGAAGGCGTATGCGCTATTACCAACAGCGGTCCAACCGATAACAATTTTATTGTCGCCTTCTTTTAAATCGATAAGACCAATTTCGATTGTGTCAAAATCTTGTGATGATCCTGAAACAGTCATTGCGGTATATTTTCCTTTTGAAAGAACATTGCTTTTATCACCGCTTTCATATTCTTCAGTTGAACCATTATTAATCCAAATTCTAAAATAGTCACAAATTGGCCATACATCAGTAGAATTGCGAGAAATTGTCATTGCAAATTTTGCAGCTCCACTAGTAGAAGAGATAATGTCATATTCAACATATCCGTATTCATAAGTGTTATCAATTTCAACAACATCTTTCGATGAATTGTAATTAAGATGACCATAAATATTTGAATATTGATCTGCACCGATTACATATTCATCTCTAACACATTTACATTTATTGTCGCGGCATGATGAAAATACGCAATTATCATCAAGACAGCCACCACAAACACTACAAACATGTGAACAGCTATGTTTTGGTTCACTTAAAGAAAGAAGTTTATTTGAATATAATGTGATATTTCTAAAGTTTGTTGTTGGAATACCAGCATTATTTGTGTTGTTCCAATCATATTCAATATGAATTGTGTTATTACCTTTATTTAATTTAACATTTCCGAATAAAACAGTTGAATAGCTTGTCCAAGGATTGCCACCAGTAGGCATATTTCCGTTAGCGGTTATACTTTCTTCATTTATCCAAGTTTCATAAATTGTACTAATTGGAGTAACTAATCCACTTGCAGTTGAAACTGTATAGAATAATGGATAAGTGCCTTCTTCTTCAGCATTGATTATGTAATCAATATTTAATGTGCAGTTTTCAGGTGACACATAATAAGCACCAATACAATTTTCATTAGAATTTTTACCACCATTAGTGACAACGCGATAATCAATCGCATCAAATGTATATGCTTTATATTCAATATAATTTGGACGAGTTGCGCTTACTTGAGTAATATTTGCTTTAGTGTAAAGAGAAATTCCTCTAAGATTAAGGCTAACTCCTGGATTTGGTTCAACATAAATAAATGAAACACAGTTATATCCCCTATTGATTTCAATTTCACCTAAATCAATATAGAAATATTCAGTCCAAAGTTCCCCAACATTAGTTACACTGCTTGTATAATATGGAACACCATTAACATATGGTTTAAATGTATCCATAATTGATCTAGTAACATTTGAACCACTTATATTAATAGTTAATAAAGCTGTTGTTTTTCCACTTGCTTCAAAACCAAATACATATTCGTTTTCATAATTTTCACCACGAATACCAATGCATGATTCTTCGTTATTAACACCTTTAGAATCAGCATCAAAATATCCAAGACCATCTGTTACTTTAAATTCATAACTTGTTGGATATTCATTTAAGATATTTTCACTTTGTTCTTGATCGTTCTTTAAGTTATCTTGGACTACACCACTTGTTAAAGAAACACCTAAGAATATAGCAAGACCAGCACAAACAGCACTCATAAAGGAAGCGCTTGAAATAAGTTCAATCTTTTTAAATTTCTTTTCATTATTTATATCAGCTTCATATAAAGTGATATATTTTTCTTTATCTTTAAAATAGAAGACTAGTGAAATAATAAGTCCAACAATAGAAAGACCAGCAAGAATTCCACTTACAATTCTAAGAGCTGTAATAGCATTAATCCAAGGTGGAGTAACAGTAATAATTTGCGTATTGCTGCTTGTTCCATTCATAATTGCGGAATTAACATAAGCATACAACATGCGATGTGCACTTTCTCTTACCGCTAAAACGACTTTTGGATTATTTTTAAATCCATCGAAATGTAGCCATGAACCACCATCCATCCAATAATCAACACCAGCAATAACTGCTTCAGCGCGAGCATTTGGTGTTGTCATATATTCTTGGTCAAATGCTGAATCTGTTTCTACAAATCCTTTAAAATTCCATTCTTTTCTTAAAATATCATCCATTAAGCCGACACATGCACCAACATATCTAGTTCCAAGACGAGCAAATGAAGCCATAATCGAACTAATTTTGGTGGAATTAAAGGCCATTTCCCATCCCTTAAGATATATTTCTCTAGCGCTTTGTTCATTTAAGAATGTGGCGACACCACATCTATTCATTTCTTGGTCGTTAAATGCAAAGTGTTTTGCACATACCATAATGCCTTTGTCTTCAATGCCTTTGCATTCTGCTGTAAGCATCTTTCCAGACATAAATGGATCTTCACTATAATATTCAGCATTACGACCACCATAAGGAGTACGATGCATATCGGCGCTTGGTCCATATAATTGATGAACACCTTTATGTAGACATTCATTTCCAAATATATTGCCCATCTTTTCAATGAGTTCAGTGTTAAATGTTGAGCTTGCAACATTGCTTGCAGGATAGCCGATACCTTGAGCAATGCCATTAAGAATTAATCCAAATGTTCCATCACGAGAAACTCCGCTTGGAGCGTTAACACTTGTTAATGAATGAAGAGTAAGATAACCACCAGAAGTAAGATTATTTAAATCAGCCCATGAAAGTTGATTTAATAAATCATCCCAAATTGGATCATCAAAGTCATATCCACGAAGCATGATAAGCGATAATCTTCTACGCTTAAGATCTGCGAATTGAGATAAGAATTCATCGCTAACAGTGACTTGATCCATAATAGGCATTTCAAGTCCTTCTCCACTTTCGATAGCGTGGTCATATTGCATATCATAGACCATTGTTTGATTATTACAATTTAGTGAAATAGGAGCTACTGGATAAGTTGAAGCCCAATTTGAACGAGATAAATATGTTATAGATTGATCATCTTTTGTTCCATTATAAACATTCAAATCAGCGGTTGATGAAAGTTGATTTTTAATCTCATAACCTGTATGTTCACTAACTGAATATGTTTCAAAATCATCATTTTCAATATTAATTTTATATGCTAATGAAGAATTTCCGTTTGAACTTTCTCCAGTAGATGAAATCATTCCATTAGATGAGAAACAGCCTTTACTTGCAAGAATATTATTTAAGGCATCATGACTATCTTTACCAATTGATAAATAATAATCGCCTTTTTCTAAAATATATGTGCCTTTTCCGTATGCATCATATGTTTTAAGTTCAGATCCTTTAACTGTTAAAGAATATGTTTTTGTTTCATTAGGTTCAAGGATATCACTTTTAGCAAAACCCGCTAATTCGACTGATGCTTTCTCAACTTTGTTTGTAACATCATAATCTGTGTAAGGTTTTTGAAGATATACTTGAATTGAAGTTTTTCCGCTTCTTGAACCAATATTTTTAACATCAACGCTTACAGTATAATCGCCTCCAAATTCTCCCTCATTGTGTCTAACACTATAATTTGAAAACTCAAAGTCTGTATATGATTCACCAAATCCAAATGGGAAAGCAACTTCATCTTGATATTTCCAAGTGGATGTTGATTTTTTTGCACCAACAATTGAATTAGCATTACCTTGATTTAATACAACATCTTCGTAACGAGTTTCATAATATCTATATCCGACATAAATGCCTTCTTGATAAACGAGATAGAAATCGTTATAAACACCTAAATCTGTCGCTGGTAAACCAGTTGAAGATGTCCATCTAAAATCACCAGTATTAACTGTAGCTGGCGCTGAATCAATATCATAAGCAATAGTATCAACTAAACTACCACTTGGATTAACATCGCCAACAAGAATATCGCCAAGTGAATAATAAGCACTTGAACCATTAAGTCCCACAAATAAACATGCATCAACACCGTACTTTTCTAAAGTAAGGTTTTGCATTTGCATAACATTTTTTGTATTTAAGATAACAACAATTTTATCTAATTCACCATTATCTTTTTTGCTCTTTAATTGTTCTAAAATTTGAGCTTCTTCTTTTGAAAGATCTAGATATGTATTATCTAAGCATTCGCTAGTTGGGAACCAAACGTCTCCATCTTCACTAGCGTTACGTGAAATGATAAATATTGCTGCATCTTTATATTGAGAGACGCTATCAGTGACTGGGCTTGTTAATGTGCTCCAGCTCGGTTCTCTAACAAAATATTCGCGATATCTTCCATCAAGATAGCCAGTTGAACCATTATATTTTGGGTTATTTGTTGCGCTTCCTTGAACGTTCTTTTCACCATAATTACCAGTTGATGCCAATTCATTATATTTATTAAACAACGCATCGTTGACATCAAATTTAGCGTTTCCTGTTTCAAAAACAGTTTTCATATCTTCGGTTTGTGAAGCATAAGTGTCATGATTTCCAAATCCGGAAAGCAAATATTTAACGCTTCCCATGCCAAATAAATTAACTTTTGATTCTTTTGCAAGTGGAAGAGCGTTATTTTTGTTCCAAAGAAGAACAACACCTTCATCACTAACTTCTTTAACTGTCTCTTTAGCGGCTTTATTTAATTTTTCATCGCTAAGTGAACCATCTTCATTAAGATAATCGGAAGTATAATATGTATCACCACCGCCAACTTTAACAGATTCTTCAAAATTTAAAGCAGCATTAATTGATGATCTATTTTGAATGGCATAATCTCCTCCAACCATTCCGACGATAAATAAAACAACAAAGAATAAAGCAGTTGCTCCATAAATAGTTGGAGACAATGCTTTCATTGATTTGCCTTTTTTAATAAGGCGATAATTTTTGAATTTATAAGTTTGAGCAACTTCAAGCCCAACAAAAAGAAGTGTTACCGATAAGAAGAAGATGTCTAACGCAAATAAAACGATTTGATACCAGTTATCAAACAAACCAGTAACACGATCAGTAACATTTCCAATGATATTTAATATAACAACAACTGCGATAACCGCGATTGTAAGGAACAATGTAATTTCGCCACTTAATATAGCAAACGATTTAAATGGAATTTTTCTTTTTTCAACAGTTGTTTTTTCTCTAACAACATTTTCACCTTTGTTAGCGCTATCAATATCGTCGATATCATATGAATCAGATACTAAATATTTAACATCAACATTAAATAGCTTGGCCATTTTATTAAGAGTGTCTAAATCAGGTTCACTTTTCCCAGATTCCCATTTTGAAACCGCTTTATCAGTAACAAAAAGGTACTCTCCAAGTTTTGCCTGAGTTAGATTATTTCTTTTTCTCAATATTGTGATTTTTTCAGATAGTTTCATTGCTTGTTCCTCTTATCGTTATCTCTATATTGCCAATAATTCTACTGAAAATCACTCTACCGAAAGTAGACATATATTAAATTAAAAATTTAAAAATTTTGAAAATATGCGATTTTTGCGGTTATTTTTGTATTTTGAAAATTAAAAAAATGAAACTTTTAAACTAAAAACAATTAAAAAACACATTTTGTCAAATAAATATAACAAAAAAATTAACCATTAAAAATTTGATAGCTTGACTGTTTTAAAAAACAGACTTTTAACTTTTAATGATTAATAAATT
>JBNMLE010000008.1:0-35816 GCA_050874705.1 Bacilli bacterium | reverse complement strand
TTTATTTTTGTCTAGAAGTGTTGCACTTGAACGGTAAATTCACCTTAATGAAAAAAGGGTGTGTTATTCACACCCTCAATAATATAGATAAAATAAAAACCCATCAAATGATGGGATTATTTGCATTTGGTGACCTGTACGGGATTCGAACCCATGAATGTATGCGTGAAAGGCATATGAGTTAAGCCACTTCTCCAACAGGCCAGTGGCGCCTACCGAGGGACTCGAACCCACGACCGATCGGTTAACAGCCGATTGCTCTACCGACTGAGCTAGGTAGGCGTTGCATAAATGCTTGATTATATTAGCACAACCACAACTTTATTATCAACACAATTTTTTATTTTTTTAAAGTTATAATTGCTTTTCAATTGCGTCCATTAAATCTTTGACTGTTACTAAGTTTGACATATCGACATCATCAAAGTGGACATCATATTGTTCTTCAAGTTCTAAAAGTAATTCAACAACATCAAGTGAATCTAAGCCTAATTCACGAATTTTATCATTATCGTTAATTGATTCTTTATGTGCTACTTTAGCTAATTTATTTTTGATTTCTTCTATTTTATTCATAGTATTTCCTCGACTAGACAATATATTACCATAATAAGAGCAAAAAACAACTATACAATTCTTTGAAATATCGTTCTCCACTTCAAAGAAGTGAATAGCTCACTTCCTTATTGCTACATTGAGGTAGTATTTTGATAACTTACTTCTGTTGTAGCAATTTCTTCAACACGTGATCCAACAGTTTCACTCATTTTTCCAAATGATGTCACCATTGCGGTTAAAACAACGCCAAAAACTGCGATTGTTAAAATGATACCTAAAAGTTGTCCTTTAATTTCTGACATATTTTTCCTCCTTTCTAACTTATGAATAATAGCCAATTATTACACTTCTACATACAGCTATTTCCATTGTTTTATTATCAATAATTAATGCATCGTAATCCTTAAATATTTTATATTTATAAACTGAACCAATTAACGGTGAAACATCACCTATTGGCTCAATTGATGCATTTTCTTCTTTGACAAGATTAATTACTTCATCATTAATGCCACCACTTTTTGAAATGATATTTCCAACTGTTATGCTTAAAGCATCTAAATTTGTATAAATGAATTGAATTGACATCATATCCCCGCCTATAGCAAAAAGTTGTACAACAAATAGTAGTGATAAAATAAAACCGATTTTAGATCCCATTTATCATTTCTCCTATCGTGGAAAGAATTCCAAAAGTAATCATCACAATCTGGAGAGCGGATCCGATAAGAGGAAAAATGCTCAAACTAGAAAGAGACTTATCTTTTCTTTCAATAATATTTTTATATTTTTCATCTCTTAATTTAGAAAAAATTATTTCAAATTGATTAACATATTTTTCATTATTTCCGTCATCCACCATTTGGTATATACAAATCAATAATTGCTCTATTTCATTGTCTTTAAATCTCTTCGCAAAATTAATATATGGTTTAATGCTTTTATCTTCATCAATATTCTCAATCATTTTTTCAATTCTTTCTTTTAGTTCTTCGCTTGAAAAAGGTAATAGTTCTTGAAAAGCTTTATAAACATTAAAACCGTTAGAAATGTAAGTTTTATAAAAAGGCAAAAGTGAAACAAACTCGTCATGCAAAGAATTTTCAATATTTAATTCCAAGTTTTTATATCTACTTAAATATACAAAATTCATCCCTCCATCAATTAATAGCAAAAACGCAAATATGATTGGATTCTTTATATAAAGAAAAGCAGCGATTGAGAAAGAAAGCAGGACTATATTTAAAAAAATTAAAATAGTCATTTCTTTTTTATAAGATAGACCAATATTTTGTAATCTCTTTTTAAATTTATTCATTGAATTTTCCTTCTTCATTTATTGGCATTTTTGTATATCTAACAATGAATATATGAATAGCAACCAAGAATAAAACATAAAAGGCAACTAAAAGTACAAAAAACGGGATTGAATTAAGCATTCCTAAATAGAAATCTTGTAGAGCAAATCTCATAAATAAAATGACCACAAAAGAAAGGCTCCACAAAATGAAAAATTCAATTGTCTTTTTCTTGGAATTATTCTCAGACTCTTTCATCGTTTCTTCAATTCTTATAGTTTCATTTAATAATGAACTAGACATCTTTAAAATGTTTCCACCTTGATCTTGGTAAAGATTAATTACTTTTAAAAACATATGATAAAAAGAATAAGTAAAATATTTTGTTAAATACTCAATTTTTTCGAGCGAATTCATCTCTTCAAGTCCATTAAGAATTTTGGAAAATTCATCGTTTTTGTTCTTAATTGCGTTTTCAAAAGCATCATCATAGGATTCTTTTATAGACATTGTTAAAAGATATGTTGTTACAAAATAATAACATTGATGAACTCTTCTACTCTTTTCATAATAGATTTTGAGTCTTTTTCTAGCGAAAATAAAATAATAAAGTGAATAAACTAATAGAACACCAATACACACAAATGGATTATTAGATGTAAGAAAAGAAATTAAACTTACAATTAAAATAATACAAACGCTTATTAAATCTATCTTTTTCATTTTTAGCTCCTTTCAACATGGAAAATGATATCCATTTTTCTTTTTTCTTTGTTATATGAAGAAATATCTGAAATATATCGAATAACTCTTCCTTCTTTATCTATAAATTTTTTAACAAAAATATAGTTTGATATATGACTAACAACATCCGTAAATATATCTTCATATTTTTGATTAATATTCTCTTGCATTATAAGACGACAAATTCGATTAGGAATTTCGTCTATGTTATAAGCATGAATTGTAGAAATTAATGGATGTCCCGACATTACACTTGTAAGCATTGATGACATTTCTTTTCCGCGTGCTTCACTAACAATTAGCCAATCAGGGTTGCATCTAAGTGCGTTAGCGATTAAATCTTCAAATGATTTAGAGTTTGACTTACCAACTTGCCAGCTATTTAAATCAATATTTTGATTAATTCGAATATTTTCTAATTCTTCAAGATTATCAATTAAGATAATTCGACTATTATCTTTTAAACTTGTTAATAAATATTTTTGTAATTCGGTCTTTCCACTTCCTGTCTCCCCCGCAATCATTATTGATTTTTTGTTTGATATTAAGTCATTCAAATATGATCTCATGTCATCGTTCATAAAATTCTTATCAGATAAAATATGATTGTTTAAAGAAGCTATTCTTATTGAAAAATTTATTACTTTTTCATTATTAAATCTTCCAATTGATTGATGAACTGCGTTTAATCTATATCTCCCAAAAGAAACATCTAGGATTGGTTCGATAAAAGAGAATTGTTTTTCTGTAAAATTTGCAATTTGTCTTACAAAATCGTTTGCGGCCTCGTTAGAGATAACAATATCTGATTTTTTTCTACCTTTTTCATTATCTACATAAAATATCGATTCACCATTAAAAGAAATATCCGTTATATTTTGATTTATAAGTAAGTCTTTTAAAAAAGATGACTCGATATAATCAATTGCTTTATTCAACATATAAAGATCCTTTACTTATTGAATATATATGGGCTAATTCATAGTCAAATAAAGAATTAATATGAGCTTTTAAAGAAATCTTAACGTTATAACAATAATCACTTGTACAATACGCCATTGTTTCATTATCAAAATAAAAATAAGAAACATAATATTCTTTTACAAATCTAGGCAATGTAAACGAGAAATATTCTTCGACATTTCTTTCTAATTCTTTTTGTTTGAAATATGGTTCGCATTGATTACCATCTTTATCAATAAATGAAATAGAACTTTCTAAAGTACCTCTATACAAATTATTGAATGTTCTATGAATTGAAAAGAATGTCATCGATCCAAAGGAAAAATTTAGCATTAAAACGCTCATAAGAAGGAAAAAGATCGTATTTGTCATGAATATTTAACGACCTTTCCTATTTCGAAATTAGCTTTTGAAACTTCTTCATCGATGCAATATTGAGAACTTGAACAATTACCAAATAAAGAATTGCTCATTATTAAATTTGTTTTTAACATTAAATTGATTTTGTTGCTTCCTAGTCCATTTAAATTTATATGAAAATCTAACTCATCCATTACATTTTTTAAGTTATCTGTGAAATATAAATAATTCGTTTTTATATATCCTTCTTCCTTATTAAAAGACATTCTTAAAGTAACTGGATCAACATATAGATTATCTTTTGGCACTAAATAATATTCGTTATTATTTTTGTCATATTTTAAATCTAAATTTATATAAACTAATCCATCTTTTCTATGAAGATCTTTCATATAATTATTTAAGTCAAAACAAAGCATTGAAATTTGATAGCATGAAAGAGTTTGCCTATTTACATATGGCTTATATTTAAATCTATATTTTGAAAAATCTAATCTCTGATATTTATCAAGTTCTAATAATTCGGGAAAATTAAATGAATTATAACTTTCAGAAATATACTGTTCATTATTTTCTTTAGTATAAATGTAACAGTTAGGAGATGTTTGATAACTATCATTTACACTTCTAATAATGCTCTCACGTTGTTTTATTTGCGCTACTCTTTTTGTATAAATATTTTTATCAACTATATATTCAAATGAAACACTCTTATAAAAAGTCCTTGAATTATCAAAAGTTAATTTATGTTCTACTTTTAATCCTCTAACATTATAGCTTTGAATTAATGTTTGAAGTCCGTTTTGTGAAACTCCATATATTTTTATATCTCTTTTTGTAAGAGGGCTTCCGATATGCTCACATATAATGTCAACTTTGTTCTCATATTGCGCTGATACTTCAATATATGAAAATCCAGTTGCGGTATTTGAACGTCTAACATAAGGAGAAGCAATACTTGCAAAAATTAAGAATATTCTAAAAAATTTCATTTTTCATAGATGTGAAGAAACTTTCTAGCAATATTAAGTCTTAATCTATAATAAGTAGATCTTGAATAAATATCCATCCACCACATCGGCGGTAATGGTGTGAAATATTCTTTTTCTAATATTGATTTTTCCAAACAATTAAATTCCACGAAACATCTTTCAACATTTAAAACATAAGCGTGATAGATTTTGTAAATATCTTTTTCTGATTCGCTAAGATAACCTTTAGCAATCATTGTTTCGATTCTTCTTAAGCAATAATTATAATTAGAGCCAATTGCTTGCAATTTGTGGTGTTCAACACCTCTAAATTTCTTCATTTTTTTATTCCCTTCATATTTCTTTTTTCCAATAAAAGAAAAAATTATTCACTTTTTTCATTATTTTTTTGTCAAAGTTAACTTTTTGTATTTAAGAAAAAGAATGAATACACTATAATTTTACTATGATTATTTTAGTTGGCGCGTCAGCAAGTGGGAAAACTGCTACCGCTCTTAAGCTTGCGGAAAAATTTAATTTATCAAAAGCTGTAACATCCACTACAAGAACAAAAAGGGTTGGAGAGTGTAATGGCGTTGATTATTTTTTTATTAGCAAAGAAGAATTTTTAAAAAGAAAAGAAAATAACGAATTTGTTGAAACCACCATTTATAACAACAATTATTATGGATGTGGAATAAATCAAGTTGCAGATGATAAGATTATTGTTCTTGATCCAAATGGTTTGCATTCATTTTTAAAACTTCATAACAAACATATTGTTTCATTTTTAATAATTTGTGATGAAAATAAACGTAGAGAAAGAATGTTTTCTCGTGGTGATAATGAAGAGAAGATAATCGAAAGACTAAAAAACGATGTCGAAGATTTTGATAATAAAAAAATCGGAAAAACCGATTTTGTAATTAATACATCTAATTTATCAATTGATGAAGCTGCTGATAAAATATACGAATTATATTCAAATAAAATTAAATCTATTTAAAATTATAAGAAATAATATAAAAGAACAAATAAAGTTATTAAAATAGCTAAAACACCAAGTCCAACAAGAATAAATATGACAATATATTTGTCGGTTTTATTTTTCATTGAAAACTTTGGTTCTTTATCAGGTCTTTTTTGCAAATCTTTTTTTGGTCCGTAATTAAACATAAATATTAAAAGGACTGCATTTGGCAGTCCTTAATGATTATTCTTTGCTGCTTGAATCGATGATATCTTGAATGTAATCGTGTTGAACGACTTCTTTTTGTACTAAATTGTCTTTAGCCATAACATCGGCGATCAATGCTTTAGCACGTCTTAAGCTTAAGCCAGATTTAACTTTAAATACCAAAGGAATTTCTTTATAAATACCTTTATGGGAAACATCAGCAATAGGAAGTGTTGTGTTTTCGTAATCTTTTGGATCAAGAGCAAAATATAGTTTTAAGCTCTTTCCGGCAATTGTCATCTTCACATATGTTTTTGTATGAAGTCTAAATGTATCGCCTGAATTAGATACACGTGATTTTACACCATAAGAAAGAATCTCAGCTTTAAGTTCATTAAAGTTATTTCTCATTTCTGGTTCCATTGTTTTAATACGTGTTTCAAATGGAATACGAATAATTTTTGGTTTATCACTTGTTACTACTTCTTCTTCACCTTCAGCGCTTTCAACATCATCAGCTACTTTTTCAGTAGTTTCTTTAGATGGAGAATATTTTTCTAATTCTTCGCGAACAATGCGGCGAACTTCTTCTTCATTACAAAGTTTTGCTTTTGCAATTTCGTCACGTATAATAGCGCGTAAATCATCGCTTGTTAAACCAGCTAATGATGAAGATGGTTTTTCTTCTTTAACAACATTATTTTCTTCATTTGTTGCAGAACTTAAAATTTCAGCTAATTGTTCATTGGATGTTATTTCACTATCATTATAAACATCATCTTTTGAATCGCCTTCTGCAAGTTCTTGTTTTACATATTTTGGTTGAGAAAGAACAAAGATGAATTCTAATATCATAATGCATAATGCAAATGCAGATAAAGCTAATGAAAGAACCATTCCAATAAAAATTAAAGGAATGATGGTAATATAATTTTTATCCAAAATATATTGGAAATAAGTTTTTCCAGCTAAATCAAATGATGGATCAATTGTATCAACTGAGAAGAAATAAATCATTGCAACAAAATAGATGATAACAAACATAAATAATCCAACAATTGCTGGTGCAATGTTTTCTTTTTGTTTTTTAACGCATGGAACGATAATCCAAATAAGGCTTATAAGCGCTAAAACAGACAAAGTTATCACGCCAAATAATTTTGGTAATGCTATTGGTGAGCTTGTAAAATCAAACATTTTTGGAAAATCTTGTAGACATGTATTCATTAGAACAACAAAATTTTCACCATTGCCTAATAGACTTGTTATTAATGCTGATCCTAGTGCAACGACTAATCCAAGCATTGCAAATACGATAGACAAAATCATTAATACTTTTACAGATTTTTTCATTTTCATAAAAAACACCTCTTTCCAATAGATATTCTAGACTAATAATTTAAAAAATAAATATTTTTTTATTAAAATAATTTGTAATTTGCAAAGATTTTTCTATTTTATAATAAATTTTGCTTTTGAAACGGCTTTCGACATAGCAAAATCTTGTCCTTTATACATTTCTCCATCGAGACAATATTGCTTAGTTTCTTGCGAAATTTTAATGGTTTCGCTTTTTAAAACAATATTCTTCTTATCGAAAAAATAATGTAAAAGTCCATTAAATACCCCTTTTGCGGTAATATAGCAATTTAATAATTTATTGTTTCTAAAACCTTTATTAATTTTTAATCCACCGACATGAGAGCCATTTAATATCATAATAAAAGGAGATTGGTATTTGTTATTATCTAGGTAAAAGTTAAACATTCTCTTTTTAAAAATCTCTTTAATAGCAAGGAAATAATAACTTAATTTTCCAAGGTTCTTTTTGTATTTCCTTGATGCCAAATATGAAATATCTGAATAAGCGCCTGACGCAAATAAATATAAGAAATAATCATTATTGCATTTTCCTAAATTAATGTATTCACAATGCTTTTTCATAATTATTTTTAAAGCTTTATTAAATGATGTGATTCCATATCCTTTCATACAATCATTCATTGTTCCAGTTGGAATATAGCCAATTGTAGGAAAATTAATTTCTTTTGTTTTCATCATGATGTTAACAATTTTGTGCATTGTTCCATCGCCACCGCAAACAACAAGATAGTCGTATCCTTTTTTTGCTATCATTATGATTTTTTCATCATCAGAAAATGAATAAATATCAACTAAAAATTCTTTCGATAATTTCTTTTTTGCTTTCAAAACTTTATCAATAATATTGCTTTTTCCAGATTTAAAATTAAAAAGCAAAGCAATCTTTTCCATATAAATAATTATCAAATAAACATAAAAACAAATAAATAAAATTATTTTTTAGATTTATTTAAAATTGATGCTTTTATAAAATTATCAAATAATGGATTTGGTTTTAAAGGTCTTGAAGTAAATTCAGGATGGAATTGGCTAGCAATAAAGAATGGATGATTTTTTAATTCAACAATTTCCACTAAACCACTTTGAGGATTTATACCGGAGAATGTCATATCACCAGATACAAATTTTTCCATATATTTTGAATTAAATTCATATCTGTGGCGATGTCTTTCTCTTATTAAATCTTGCTTATAACAAGAGTAAGCAAGTGAATCATCATGCAATTTACAGTCATAACTTCCTAGTCTTAATGTTCCACCCATATCTATTCCATCATATTGGTTACGCAAAATATCTATAACAGGATATTCACATTTTGGATCAAATTCAGTTGAATTAGCGTCTTCCATGCCTAATACATTTTTTGCATATTCAATTACTGCAAGTTGCATTCCTAAACAAATGCCTAAAAATGGAATCTTATTCTCTCTTGCATATTTAATTGCTAATAATTTGCCTTCAATTCCTCTTTTTCCAAAACCACCAGGAACTAAAATACCATCGCAATTTTGAAGAAGAGAGTCGACATTACTTTCATTTATTTCTGTGGATTTAATCCAATTAATATCAATATTCACGTTATGAGCATACCCCGCTGCTTTAAGTGCTTGGTAAACAGATAAATAGGCATCTTTTAATTCAACATATTTACCGACAAGAGCAATTTTTACGCTGCCTTTCATAGATTTTATTTTCTTAATAAGATTCTTAAAATCCGTTAAATCTGGCTCTTTAGCTTCAAGTCCAAAATGCTTTAAAACATAATCGTTGATTCCTTGTTTGTGTAAATCAATTGGTAAATCAAAAATGCATGAACAATCATCAGCTTCAAATACACCTTCTAATGGAACATTGCAAAATAAGGAAACTTTTTCTTTTGTATGTTTATCTAATTTAACTTCACTTCTTAATATTATTGCATCAGGTTGAATGCCTAATCCTGTTAATTCTTTGACAGAGTGTTGAGTAGGTTTTGTTTTTGTTTCTTCACTTGTTTTTAAGTATGGGACAAGAGTGTTATGAACAAACATTGTATTAGAATAACCAAATTCTAAGCGAGCTTGTCTAATTGCTTCCAAAAAAGGAAGAGATTCAATGTCACCAACAGTTCCACCTATTTCAGTAATAACTACATAAGCGTTTGATGCATTTGCAGCGTCAAGTAAACGCTTTTTAATTTCATTTGTTATATGAGGAATAACTTGTATAGTTGCTCCTAAATAACCGCCTTTTCTTTCTCTAGAAATAACTGTTGAATATATTTTTCCAGATGTAATGGATGATTCCTTAGTAAGATTTTCATCTAGCCATCTTTCGTAATGACCAATATCAAGGTCAGCTTCTGCACCATCATCAGTAACAAAAACTTCGCCATGTTGATAAGGTGACATTGTGCCTGGGTCTACATTAAGGTAAGGATCAAATTTCTGCATGAATACTTTTAATCCTCTTTTTTTCAAAAGTAATCCAATGCTAGATGCAGATATTCCTTTTCCTAAACTTGAAACAACACCACCTGTAACAAATATAAATTTGCAGTTCATATGCCTTCTCCCAAAAACACAAAAATATTCTATGACAGTATATATAAATAAGCAAAACGAAATTTACTTTTTTAATATTTATATTAACTTTGAAAATGTAAATAGGCTTTTTCTTTTAAATAAAATTTTGAAGAATAAAAGAATTTTTATCTTTTTAGCGAAAAAATATTAGAATTCACAATCTCTAAAATTAATAAAACAAACAAAAAAGACTAATCCAAATTAGTATTAGTCTTTGTACTTTTAAGTTGGTGACCCTAAAGGGATTCGAACCCTTGAATGTATCCTTGAGAGGGACATGAGTTAAGCCGCTTCTCCATAGGGCCATGGCAATATTTAAGCAATATTAGCATAAATATTCAATAGCCAATTTAATTCTATTATCAACTTCTTCTTTTCCTAAGATTTGAAGAACTGAATGTAAATTTGGTGAATTTTTAGCTCCAACAAGAGCGATGCGAATCATTTCAGCAACATCACCAACATGTCCTAAATATATATCTTTATTTTGTTTGTAAATCTTATTTGATTCAGCAAAATTATGACGCTTTCCAAGTTCTTTAACGCTGTTGAACCACAAATCATTTGGAAGTGAATAATCATTAGAATCTTTGAAATCGTTAAGAACATCTATAATAACTTTTTTATCCATATTTTCGTTAAATGGATAACCGTTTTTAATGATATCTAAATATCTATCTTTGAAGAAGAAACCAATGATTGGATAAACTTCTTTATAGCAAACAAAGTCTTTACGAGCTTTTTCTCCACCGCGTTCAATATTTAATATTTTTGTAACATATTCTTCGTTATTAACAATGTGTTCATACAAAGTTTTGTCATATTCTTTTGACCATTCAACAAGACGATGATAAAAATCAGTTGCAGTAAAAGAAGCAATTATTTCTTTTGAAAAATAATTTAATTTATCTTGATCAAATAAAACGCCATCAAGAGACATCTTGTCGAAAGAGAATTTAAATTCATCGATATCAAATGAATGATTAATTGTTGTCCATTCTTCAAAATTTGAATTAGCAATAGACATTAAATATGCTTTTAAAGATTCTTTTGGGAAGCCTTCTTCAATAAAGTGAGCAACGCTTGCTTCAGGATCTTTACGTTTTGATAATTTACGACGGTTGCCGTTATCAAGTTTCATGATAACTGGAAGATGAGCATAATTTGGTAATGGGAAATTTAATGCTTTAAATAATTCAAGATGAATTGGCACTGAAGCAATCCATTCTTCGCCACGTAAAACAGTTGTTGTTCTCATAAAATGATCATCGACAGCGTGAGCAAAATGATATGTTGGAAGTCCGTCAGATTTCATAATAACAACATCTAAATCATTTTGAGCAATTGAAATATCGCCACGAATCAAATCGTGGAATGTAACTTTATCGTTATGATTTCCAAGTGAACGGAAACGAATGACATATTTTTCACCAGCTTTAATGCGGTTAAGAGCTTCTTCTGGTGAAATATTTCTGCACATTGCATATTCGCCATAATATCCAGGAACAACTTTCATTGCTTCTTGAACAGCACGAATTTCTTCAATTTGTTCATGGCTACAGAAACATGGATAAGCTCTTCCTTGTTCCATTAAATATTTAATGCATATTCTATATATATGAGCGCGTTTAGATTGAACATATGGACCATATATACCTTTTTCACTATTTCCAAGGTAACCTTCATCTGGAATGACTCCAAAGTGTTCAAGTTGTTCAATTAATTGCTCACCACTACCTTCAATTTCGCGTTTAGTATCAGTATCTTCTAAACGAATATAGAAAACACCATTTGTATCATGGGCCACTTTACAGGCAACAAGAGATGTAAAAAGTGAACCTAAATGTAAAAATCCTGTTGGAGATGGCGCAAAACGAGTCACCTCGGCATTTAAAGGAAGGGTTCTTTGAGGAAATCTTTGTTCAAGATCCTCGATTGTTTCGTTCACATCTTGGAAGATGTAATTAGCTAAGTCTTTGTACGTAATCATAATTTTTAATTTCTTTAATATTTGTCTTGAAACATTATACTACTTTCTTTATAATAATAAACGCTGAAGTTATGCAGATGTAGTTCAGTGGTAGAACACTACCTTGCCAAGGTAGTTATGCGGGTTCGATTCCCGTCATCTGCTCCATTAGATTATTATCCCTGATATCAGGGATTTTTTATTTCTGTTTTTTATGATTAAGATTCAATCTATTTATATCTTTAACAGCGTATTTTAAATTTGTTTCATTTAATGGTGAGACATTTCTATTTTCGATGTTGCAAACAAGATTTTTTAAATCTTTAACGCTTGTTATAAAATTATCTTCACTATCACTATTTTTGGAAACAATAACGCTATCATTATTAATAAGAATAATTGATATAAATAATGATTTATCTAATCCAGTTAATTGGCAAAATTTATTTATTCTTGTTTCGTTTTCAATCATTGGATTTTTTATATATTTTTGTTTTGGTTTTTTACTATTACCATAATATAAAATCCAGCTTGCATCTTTGTTATTTAGTGAAATACCGCCATCAAAATAATAATCTTTAATGACATATAAATATTTATTACCAAATAACAAATGATCAATATGGAGAAATTTATCATCATCCGCTTTAATTTTAATATTATTAATTAAATAATAATCTTTCTTATAAGCGAGATCATAAACCTTTTTTCCATATATGTTTAAGAATCTTTTTTTAAGAATGGCTTTTTTTATCAAAGGGCAAAACGAAAATAATAATATTGAAATTATTAACAAAACGCTTAAGCAAATAATTAAAGCCATTGTTTTAAATTAAGCAAACTTTTCAGCAGTTTCAATAGCGGCTTCGACCATGTTGCGAAGTCCTGTTTGTCTTTCTTCAGCGCTTAATTTTCCTTCTTTGACAAAGTTATCAGTAACTGTAAGCATTGTTAAAGCACGTTTATTTAAATATGCAGCATTAACATATAAAGCATATGATTCCATCTCAACGCCTAATACTCCTAAACGAGCCCATTTTTTCCAAATATCTTTATCAACATCATAGAATACATCCGCTGCAAAAATATTTCCGACATGATATAGGAATGATTTTTCTTTTAATACTTCAACTGCTTTTTCAAGAACATCATATGATGCAATCGCGGAATATGTACCATTAATTCCATATTGACTCATCCAATTGCTATCAGTGCAAGCACCTTGGCAGATAATGACATCTTTTAAATTAATATTTGGTTGATAAGATCCACATGTTCCGATGCGAATAATTATATCAACATCATATTCTGTGAATAATTCATGTGAATAAATACCAATTGATGGATGACCCATTCCAGAGGCCATAACTGATATTGTTTTTCCATTTTTTGTAAGTCCTGTGAAACATAAATTTCCACGAACTTGGTTTACGAGTTTGACATCATGCAAAAAATTATCAGCAATCCATTTTGCACGATTTGGATCTCCAGGCATTAAAACTACTTTGGCGATTTCGCCTTTTTTTGCTTCATTGTGTGGTGTTGGCATATATTTCCTCCTATTTAAACATCAATAATACACGTTGACGCGATAATATCATAAAACGTTAAGTGGTCTTTAGTTAGACATAACGTAATTAAATCAATAACAAAAGAAAAACCAAGTGTTAAAAATAAAACTAATAAATGAAATGTATTTCTTAAAAACATTGCTTTAAAATCCACTTCACTGCCATTTATTTTTCTTATTTTTATATTAAAAATTATTTTCCCTAAAGTTTGCCCATTAAAAATAGCGGGAAAAATAATTGTATAAAAGACGATTAAAACTAATGAAATTGTTCCGGAAATAAATGAAGAAATAAATAAAGCAATATCATTAGATGTAGTTGGATTAGCAAAAACACTTAAAAGACACGCAATTGCGGGCATAGATATAATAAAAACGACTCCAGATAAAACTAGAAAGTCAAATAATGCCGCAAAGATTCTGTTGAATATTAACTTTCCACTCATATTAACCTTGTTAATGATAACACAATTTTTATATTTTTTATAATCATTAGAAATGATTTTAATGTTTTATAGTTGTGTGCAATAATATTGATATGATTTTTGAAGCGCTTTTTTCAACAGGACAATTTCTTCTTATACTTCTTAGCATTTTCGTTCTTGGTGGAATTTTATTCGCATTAACAGGAATTATTCATGTTAAAAAAGGAAGAATTGCAATTATTGAAAGAATTGGTGAATTTAAAGGCATTTATAAAGCTGGGTTTTATTATTTTGCACCGCTTTTATATAAAAGAGCGGGCATGTATCGCTTAGGAAATATCGAAGAAACATATCTAATTGATAAAACAAATTACAAAATAACTTATGAAATTACTGATGTGAAAAAATTTCATTATGATGGTAAACATGATGTAGAAGGTATACTCACTGCATCTATTAAAAATAACAAAGATAATCTATCAGAAACGCTTATTAAAAGATTTGAAAGTGTTGGCGTCAGATTTATAAAATTAGAAAAATTATTAAAATAATTTATTCAACAGTAACTGATTTTGCTAAATTACGAGGTTTATCAATATCGGCGCCTTTATGAAGCGCAACATAATAGGCTAAATATTGGCTTACAAACACCATTGGTATAACTGATAAATAACTTTTAACATTAGGTGCAACAAAAGCATCTCCATCTTTCGCTAATGAATCAAATGTAATAACAAATGATTTAGCGCCTCTAGATTCAATTTCAGTTACATTATTTCTAATTGCTAAATCAGTATCCATGCTACTTGAAAAAGCAATTAATCTTGTATTTGAATCAACAACTGCGATAGGACCGTGTTTAAGTTCACCACCAGGGAACGCTTCGCAATGTAGATAAGTAATTTCTTTCATTTTTAGTGATGCTTCTTGTGCAGCATCAAAGTCTTGTCCTCTTCCAATAAAAAATAGCATATTGCCATCTTCTACTTTTTTTGCAATTGATTCTATTTCATCTTTTCTTGAAATTATTTTTGTAAGAGAACGGTTTAAATCTCTTAAATGTTCAACAACATTATTCTTATTTTCAATAGCGCCTGTTAAAAGGGCTAATAAAGCTATTTGTGCACTAAAAGCTTTTGTGGATGCAACTGCTACTTCTAAACCAGCAAATAAGAAACAACTAAATGTTGATTCTCTATCAAGAGTGGATCCTTTTGTATTTGTGATTGCTATATTAATGCTTCCACGATCATTTATAATTTGTTGGCAACGAAGCAAATCAGCGGTCTCACCAGATTGCGAAATTAATATATATAAAGGTTTTTTGCTTGTAAAAATAGGATAATATGCCCATTCGCTAGCAATATATGCTTCGCTTCTTTTTCCTAAATAGTTCATCTTTCTCACTCCACTAAGCGCAGCGTGATAAGATGTCCCACAAGCTAAGAAAATAATATCATCAGCCTTTTTGATTGCTTCGATCATTTTCTTATCGAAAAGAAAATTTTCACCATCAAAATAATTATCAATTATGCGCTTGATAACATCTGGTGTTTCTTCAATTTCTTTAAGCATGTAATTTGGATATCCATCTAAGTCTTTATGAAGCAAATCAACATTTTGATTAATAATTTCATATTTCACTTCTTGATATCCGTTAAAAACATGAACATCATTATCAGAAATATAACCATAATCATTATCTTTTAGATCAATGAATTCGTTCGTGTATTTAATCATTGGAACAACATCGCTTCCTATTAGTCTTGCACCTTCGCATAAACCAATGCAAAGAGGAGAACGTCTCTTCATAAAATATATCTTTGAATGGTCATCTTTAAAAATAATAGCAATTGCAAAACTTCCTTTAATTTCTTCAATGCTTAATCTAATTGATTCAAGGACATCATAACAATTCTTATAATTATATTCGAGTAAATTAGCGACTATTTCAGTATCTGTATCGCTTTTAAAATCAAATCCGTTTTTAGATAATTTTGTTTTTAAAGCACGATAATTCTCAATAACGCCGTTATGAACAATACAAAAATTACCATTCATTGATAAATGTGGATGGCAGTTTTTAAATGAAGGCACGCCATGAGTTGCCCATCTAGTATGCCCAATTCCTATTTCTGCATCAATAGTTTCAGGAACTTTTTTATCAAGAAATTCAACTCGACCAACAACTTTTTTAATTGTTAATTTATTTTTACTATTTAAAAAAGCGACTCCCGCGGAATCATATCCGCGATAATCAAGTGAAAACAGTCCATCAATTAGGAATTTTCTGATATTTATTTTTCCAACCGCTCCAACAATTCCACACATATTATAATAACTCGCTTATATAATCTATTAATTTACTACAAATATATGAACATTCTTCTTTAGTCCTTGCTTCGCACATTACTCTAATCAATGGTTCTGTTCCACTTGGGCGAACAAGAATCCTTCCATTATCTCCAAGTTCATTTTCTAATGTTTTGATTAAATTTAAAAACCCTTGATGAGATAATATTGCTTCTTTATTTTGAACAGTGATATTTTTAAGTTCTTGAGGATAAATAATCAAATCACTTAATAACTCATCAACATTTTTTTGCTTTTCCGCGATAATATTTAATATTTTAATCATTGTTAAAATGCCATCGCCGGTGTTCATATCATCTAAGAAAATAATGTGACCTGATTGTTCTCCTCCGAGTGAATAGCCATATTTTTTCATTTCAGCTTGAACATATTTATCACCAACACAAACTTCGGATAAGTTTATATTATGTTTTGCAAAAGCTTTTTTAAGTCCAATATTTGACATTACAGTTAAAACAACTGTGTCATTTTTAAGTTCATTTTTTTCTTTCATAGCAATAGCATTCAAAAACATAATGCCATCACCGTCGATTATTTTTCCTAATCGATCCATTGCAAGACATCTATCTGCATCACCATCAAATGCAAAAGCTATATCATAGTCACCTTTTTTTACAATATCTTTTAAAGATGATATATGAGTTGAGCCACACATATCGTTAATATTAGTTCCATTTGGATCATTATTTAATATTTTTGCATTAATGTTTAATGCTTTGATAATCTTAGGTGCAATAAATGATGCGCTTCCGTTCGCGCAATCAACTAAAATTTTTAAATTTGCTACATTTTTATTCGCTTTGCTGATGAGAAAATCAATATATGAATCTAAATATTTTTGCCCATCATAGACTCTTCCAATTTTATCATTAATAGCAAGAGGCAAATAATCTTCATCACTATCAATATATTTTTCAATTTCTAGTTCAATTTCGTTAAAAAGTTTTTCGCCATTACGGTTAAAAATCTTAATGCCGTTATCATAATATGGATTATGCGATGCACTTATCATAACGCCGTAATCAAAATCAAAATTTCTTACGATATATGAAACAGATGGAGTTGTTGATATATCAATATTAACAACATCTCCTCCACTACAAATAATACCGGATTCAAAGGCGTCACTTAGAAATTTTCCAGAAAGGCGAGTGTCTCTTGCAATTAATATTTTGGTCTTTTTTGCATTATTAAAACCAATATATCTACCAATGCGATATGCAAGCGAAGATGTTAATTTTTCATTCGCAATGCCGCGAACACCGTCTGTGCCGAAATATTTTCCCATTTTATTTTTCTTCTTTTTCGTTATTGTCCTCGTCGAACATATAATCTTCAAATGTTCTTAAGAAATTATCACTTGTTACAGGAATAAGTTCTCCTGCAATAGCAAGTGAGATACGTCCAGTTTCTTCACTAACAACAACTGTAACAGAATCGGTAATTTCACTTATTCCAATTGCAGCACGATGGCGAGATCCAAACTTTCCTGTCAAAGGTTTTGTTGTTGGTGTGTAATATACGCTTGCCGCTAAAATGAAATCGCGTCTAATGACAACTGCACCATCATGAAGTCTTGTTCCAGGATAAAAAATTGTCATTAATAATTCAGGTGTTACAGGAGCATTTAAAATTGTTCCACTTTTGACAACATCAGTTAATTTAACATTTCTTTCAAAAGTAATAATTGCACCTGTTTTACTTTTGCTGAGCGCTAAAACGGCGGTATTAATTTTTTGATATAAAGCATGTCGATCAAATATTTTTTCGCTATTTTTATTTGAGAATGCTAAGTTTTTTCCAGCTAAGGAGTTGGCTATAAGAGTTCTTACTTCGCCAATGTTGACTGTAATAAATACAATCGCGGAAACAATCATTGATACAAGTGAAAGTGTCCAAAATAATCTAAGTCCAAAAAACCATGTGAGTAAAATGGCAATTGAATTAACGCCATAATAAAACATCATGAATTTTCTTTTCAAAAATCTAGATAAAAAGAAACCAAAACCAATCACTAAAAGGAATGACAAAGTAAAATCAACCCATAGCATTGGACTATTGAAATTAAAAGAATTACTTTCAATATCAAACATAATTATTTAACCCAACGATGTGCAAATCTTGAAGCAGCACTTGCAGCAATAGCGCCAACAATATCATCAATAAATGTGTTGACTACTCCACTGTCCTTGCCTTCTTCATTTAATTTTGCAATGATGCCATATTTTTTCTTATCGATAAAACCGAAATTTGTTAAAGCGATTGAACCATAGAGGTTACAAATTCCATATGCTAAAACTTCATCAACGCCATAAAGTCCTTCATCGCGTCTAAGAATGCTTTCAAGATCTTTGTCATCGAGCATTTTCTTTTCAGCTAAAACATCAAGTGCAATGCCTGTCATAATTGCGTGTTGAACTTCACGTTTTGATAAAACGCTCATAACTGATTCAAGAAGTTCTTCTTTTTTCAAATCTACATGATAATCCGCTTGCAAAAATCTTGCACATTCAGCGATGTCATTAATTGTGACTCCTCTTGATTCGAGAAGTTCAATACATTTATTACGATAATCTTCCATGTTTATAAATCTCCTTTAAATAATTTTATTATTAAAACTTTGTTATCATTAATATTATCAATGTTTTATTTAAATAAATAAAGTCAATTTTTCATTGTTAAAAAAGGTTCCCTTTTAGGGAACCTATAATTTAGAATTTTGAGTCATCAATTGATGATAATATTTTCTTCAATGGAGTTACAACTTTTTTAACATTGCCATCAACAAATGGGTTTCTAAGATTGTTTTTAGCTAAAAGTGTAACGAATGGGTATTTTCCACCACATTTACAAAGTTTGACATATTTCTTCCAACCCTTTGGTTGATTCTTTCTCATTTCAACAAGGAATTGGAAAGCAACAACTTGCGCTAATGTGTAGTCAATGTAATAGAACGGAGATCCGAAAATATGAGATTGCCTCATCCATGCAGCACCATGTTTAAAGCACTCCATTTCATCAACATATTTTTTGTGAGGTTCATATCTATTTTGTATATCAAGCCATTCTTTGCAGCGCTCTTCGTGAGTGGCTGTTGGATGTTCATAAACCCAATGTTGGAATTCATCAATTGAAATACCATAAGGTAAAAATTCAATCGCATCCGCTAAATGGTGATAACGATATTTCTCATCATCTTTGCCAAAGAATTTTTCCATATAAGGCCAAGCAAAAAATTCCATTGACATCGAATGAATTTCACAAGCTTCAAGAGTTGGTGATCTAAAATCAGATGGTTTAATATTGCCTGATAAATAACCTTGGAATGCATGCCCTACTTCATGAGTTAAAACATTTACATCGCCTTGTGTTCCGTTGAAGTTTGAGAATATAAATGGGAAATGATATAAAGGAAGATATGTCATATATCCTCCAGGTGCTTTTCCTGGACGAGCATCTAAATCTAAAAGATGATGCTCTTTCATAAAGCGGAAGAATTCACCGCTTTCTTTGCTCATATCATCATACATTTCAGTTGCCATATTTACTAAATAAGCAGTGTCGCCAGCTGGTTTTGGATTTCCAGATAAGAATGAAACATTGTAATCAAATGTGTACATTTTGCTAAATGGTATTCCTAAACGCTTTGCTTGCTTTTTGTATAAATTTTGAGCTACTGGAACAACTGATTCGGCGATTTGTTTACGGTATTCTTTAACCATTTCAGCATTGTAATCAACTCTGCCTAATGATAAATAACCGAGTTCAACAAAGTTTTTATATCCAAGTTTTTTCGCGGCTTTATCTCTTAAAAGAACTAATTTTGAATAAATATCACCAATTTCTTGTTCATGTTCTTGGAAAAATTTATCCATTGCAATGGATGCTTCTTTACGCATTTCACGATCTTTATCTGTAACAAATTTTCCCATTTGAGAAAGATTATAGACATTACCTCTAAACTCAATTTGTGCAGAACCAAGAACTCTATCGTATTGAGATGATAGTTTATTTATTTCGATTAATTCAGGAATAATTTTTTCATCAAATGATTTAAGTGAATTTTCAATCATTTGGAAATAATATGGAGTCCACTTCTTTTCTATTTCTGGACGATATTTAACATTTACTAAAACTTTATTCCATTGGTTAAGTAAATTGGTTAATAATGGCAACATTTCATCCATTTTATCTTGTGCTTTTGCAATCTTTTTGTCAGTTGTATTTAATGAATATCTAATGGAAATAACTGTTATTTGTGTTTCAATTTTTTCCATGAATTTTTCCATTTTCTTAATAACAGAAAAACC
The DNA here is from genome assembly GCA_050874705.1 of Bacilli bacterium. Lineage (GTDB taxonomy): Bacteria > Bacillota_I > Bacilli_A > RFN20 > CAG-826 > Fiminaster. Next base: position 15,151 of record JBNMLE010000008.1, on the reverse strand, counting down.
AGTCTTAAAATCTTCTGCCGCTTTAAGTTCATTAGTTAAAGAGACAATCTTTTTTTCAACATTTTTGTAACTAGGAACCTTTAATGGTATTTCCTCAAATACTAAATCTTTAGTGTTCATTTAATTTTCTCCTTTATTCTTTGTTTATCGTTATAGTGGCGTATTCACTATTGATATCATTTATTTGAAAAGACCAACCCAAATATTTATTGTTGTTCATTTTACTTCCATTTGGAAATTGACTTCTATATTTACTTAAAGTAAATGTGTCATTTTTATAAAACATAGATGAATCAGAAAAATAAGTTTGGTTTTCATAAAATAAGGACTCATCATTATGTATTAATTGCAATTGATTATATTTAAAATATTTTTCGCCAAGTGGAGATCCATAAGTTGTGTTATTGGAATTAGTCATCGCAAATGTAACATTCCCCTTTGTTGGATCATTAATTAAATTTGTTGAATAATAGCCAATAATAGATAATTGAGTTAATCTTCCATCAACGTGCCATAAACGTATTCCACTTTTTTGACTTCCTTTTGGATACTTGTTGTTATAGGCGTATGTTGAATCAAACTTATTTAATTCAGTAGGTGTGTAATATTCTAATAATAAATATTCATCAAATGGAGAATTTATAAAATTAGAATTGTTTGTAAGTAAAATAACATCATTAGATTCTTGGAATGGTTTTAATTTAATTGTTGTTGAAGAAGCTGGAACATAAGGTTTTGACCATCCTAATAATAAAGTTGAGAAAGGATCATGACTTCCAACATTCATATCTTGCATTGAAAAACCACCGGCAGGAGCAAATTCGTTTTCTGAATAATCATAATAATCTTCTAATCCTAAAACGTGTCCCATTTCATGGATATATGTATGGGCATCTAAGGTGCAATGAGATGTATCTCCCGCTCCATAAGCATACCCTGTACGTTCAAAAGCTTTAATTTTATCGTACATAAAATCATATGATGCCCAAAAGAAAACATTTGGGTTTGGTGAAATCTTATTTGCGTTAAGTTTTTGTAGCCAATAACAATAAGCCCACAAATTATTGTTTCCTGATTTTGGATACGTTTGATAATTAGGAGCACCATAGATGAGCATTACGCCATCTAAATAACCGTCTTTATTGTAATCATAATTAGTTTTTGAATCGCTTGTATTATTTTTAAAATACCAACTAACTGCTTTATCCACTAAAGCCATAGTGTCTTCTTTATCAGCGATGTTATTATAAGACAAGCCACATTCGTACCAATTACTAACAGTTCCGTTAAGATTTAATTCTCCTTTTGAAAGTTGATTATAATAACTTTTAACACTATGCCATCCAGTATCTTTTTCACTTCCAAGATAGGTTTTTTTAATGTCTTCTCGAACATTTTCTTTATAAGCAGGGTTTATAAAAACTTTTGAATCAGTAAACCATACAGGGATAATTAATAATTTTGGGTTTCCAATAGTTGGACAATTATCAATATAAGAAGTATTGTAGTCAGTGTATTCATCAATTGTATAAGCCATTTCTGTTTGATTAGCTTTATAAGATGAGGTAACTGTTACGTTGCAAGAAGCACTTATTGATTTGCTATTGCTCACCACTGTTAAAACTATATTTGTGTTTCCTTTATCAATCCCAGTAACATTGCCTTTTTCATTGACTATTGCAACATTTTCATCATTGCTAACAAAATACATGGCATCAATATTTGCGGTTTTAGGTTCATAAGAAACAGTTAACGATTTTTCTTCTCCGCCTTCTAATGTAATGCTTTCATCAATAGTGACCGATTTAACTGTGCTTAAACTATCATATAAATCATCGATAAAACTACACCCACTTAGAAGTGTTGATGCGATTAATAATAAAGAAAATGCAAACTTCTTTTTCATAACAAATAAATAATAAATTATTTTTTCAAATAATTCATTCAATATTATAAACTTTTTTCATCATTTAAATTAATTATTGCGTCTTTACCATTTGAAAGAATTGGCTTTATTTTTTCACATTTTTCAAAATTATTACACTTAGAACATACTATTTGTTTGTTTTCTAAAGCACATTTATGTATTTGACATAAGGAGTCGCAGAAGAATGTTTTCTTACCATTGTTTCTACATCCTTCACAATTAATCATTTCGCTAGTTATATTTGCGTTATTAAGTCTCGACCATTTTTTAGCTACTTTTTTTCTAAGCAAATCATCGTTATTGATCGTAGCTAAATAAGCTTCACAAGAACAACAATCTAACCCACAGAAAGCAATGTTTCTTTTTCTAAAAACAACATATTGTTCTTTTAAAGATATTTTTAAAACACGATATCCGAATTTGTATAATTCCTTTTTGTGGTTTAAGAAAGAATGGTTCATTTCAAAACCCAATATTTTCTTTATATCATCGAAACTTATTTTAATTTCAAATTCGTTACAATCTTTTATATATTGCCATAATTTGCTGTAGTCTTGTTTCATATAACTCCTTTTTAAAAGCATTAGCTTTTGCTAATGCTTATGAATTATTTTTATTTTGGAGCACCCGGCGGGAATCGAACCCGTATAGTTAGCTTGGGAAGCTAATGTTCTGCCACTGAACTACGGATGCATTTAAGAGCTCCTAATGAGCCCTAAATAGCATTTTTTTGATAATTATTTATTTCATTACGGAGCTTATCCGTTTTTTGATATGTTGAGAAGCCAAGATTAATTCTTAATAAAGATCCATCATCATTTTTAATAGATAATTTAACTTCATGAGAATATAACCATGAGGCCGCTGTTACATCATCAATATTACCATTTTTAATAACAAAATCTTTATTCCAAACGCTATGAGCGATAAACTCATTTGTTTCAGAATTAAATTCTAAACACGGTTTATTTTTCATTTTTTTGTTCGAAATGAAATTTACTAAATTAAAAATCGTAACAGGAAGAGTGAAGCAACAAACTAAAATGCTAAAAATGGATAATATGATAATTGAAGTTTTACTATTATCAGATACAGTAATAACACCACTAAAAATTAAAGATGCAAGTAAAGCAAAACCAACAAATATAATAAAACCAAATATTATGACAGTTAATGCTAAAACTGCTTTTTTATCACGAGGTGCAACAACAACTGTATGATCCATAAATTATTAGATGCTTCTAATTCTTCCTTTTTTGGAGTGAACTCTAATTGAAACACCTTGGTTTTTAGCTACTTGTTTTGCGTATTGAATAGCTTGTTCTTGAGTATCGAAAAGTTTAAGAGCTTTATCGCTACCAGTTCCTTTAACTTGCCATTTATCAAGTGTTGGGTGTTTTGAAATATGATAAGCTTTATAATTTCTTTTTGGCTTATCTTCGCTAGGAGCTTCTTCTTTTTTAACTTCAGCTTTTGGAGCGGCTTTTTTAGCAGGCGCTTTTTTAACTGGAGCAGGTTTTTCTTCAACTTTTTTATCTTCTACTGGTTCAGCTTTCTTAGAAGGTTCTTTTTCATCTTCAACTAATTCAGTTTTAGCTTCAGGAGATACTTCTGGTTTAGCCTCTTCAGCAGGTTTTTCTTCTTTTTCTTCATGATTATCGCATTCACATTCTTCGCATGAACATTCTTCGCCTTCATCACATGAACATTCTTTATCTTCTTCACAGCAGCATTTGCATTCTTTTTTATTTGCGCCTTTAACAAATTCGACAACATAAATAACAAATAAAGCAATGAGAGATAAAGCAAGTAAATTTCCTAAAACAAAAATGATAATGGCTAATGCAAGATTTCCACCATTCATTTCATTTAAGAAATTCCAAATGTGATTATATGTAATGCCTTGAACAAATAAGAAATAAGCGAATGAAACAATAAATCCAGCAGCAATAGAACCAATACCATATAAAACTTTGACAGGTTCTTTTCTAATGAGCACTAAAACGATCCAAGCGACCGCTACTAAGCACATTAATACTTCTGAGAAAAATGATACATTTGCAAATGCGTCAGAAGGATAAGGAACAGATGATTGCCCAACAAGTGAATAGCAAATATATTTTGCAAAATGGGCGTATTCAACAATAACACCACTTCCTTCAGGTGCACTTTCACCAATAAAAGTGAAATTTAAAATAATGCCTAAAGCAATTGCTAAAATCGCAAAAGCGATTGATGCAACAGACAAAATTTTTACGGTTTTTTGTACTTTTGACATAATTAAACCTCCAATTTAACGAAATTATAACATAAGCGCATACGCATAATAAACAAAAAACTTCGGTTTCCCGAAGTAAATTGTCTCATGGTGGATGCTACAGGGCTCGAACCTGTGACCTTCTGTACGTCAAACAGATGCTCTCCCAGCTGAGCTAAACATCCAATTGGGATCGTGGTGCCGTCGAAAGGAATTGAACCTTCAACCTTCTGATTACGATTCAGTTGCTCTGCCGGGTTGAACTACGACGGCATAGCGATAATTATATTAAAATATATTTATCTTGTTTTCAATTGTTTTTTTATTTTTTTCTCCAAATTCTTAAATTTTCTAAAGAAAAATTATTGTTGAGTTACGTTTTTAGAGGTCTCTTGATTTGCGTCAGTTGAATCATTTTCAAAATTCAAAGCGAGATCACCTTTTTTAATCCATTTAAGTTTTCTAAAAATATAATCGATGATAAAAACTAAAGCGCCTGGTACAAATATTGTAAAAATTACGCACAACATACAACGAACAAAATCGAAGTTCATTGTTCCAAATGCATCTATTAAACCAACCAAAGCACATGTTCCCATTCCTGCTCCAACACTACCACATTCAAAATTAAATAACATTGCAAATGGTCCTAAAATTGCACTGGCAATAATTGTTGGAAGCCAAATTAATGGGTGTTTTACAATGTTTTTGAATTGAAGCATGCTTGTGCCGATACCAACAGCCACCACACTTCCCCACTTATTATCATGAGCGGTTTGTATTGCGAAACCTACCATTTGAGTTGAACAACCAATAAGCGCAGCTCCAGCCGCTAAAGGAACAGAACCAATATTTATTGCTACACAAATAGCAACAGATGATATTGGAGCGGTTAAAGACATGCCAACTAATACACTAACAACAATGCACATTACAAATGGAACAGCATCGAAACTTAGTTTAATAAGAAGTCCTAAACCTTTGGCTATGTAATTAACATATTGGGCTAAAACAAAAGAATAAAGAAGAGAGAATGTTAAACCTAATAAAGGAATAATGACTAAATCAATTGGAGTCTTTTTCACCATAATTAATTTAATCGCGGTAGCGCATATCATCGCACAAACATAGCAGGATAAAGGATCACTAATTGCTTCAACATTTCCACCATTAAATTTAAAAGCATAGTTACCAATTGCTCCAGCAACCATAGTTGTTGCTAATGCAATTGGTTTCATTTTTAAAGAAATAGCCACTCCAAGGCCGATGCCTGCTCCCATTAGTCCTTTAATAACATTTGCGAACTCATCTATAACACCAAAATTAGGTATTTTTGCAAATTGACTAATAATTGTTCCAACAATAAGTGTCGCAAAAAGACCAATCGCCATCCCATTCGTGGTTTTAGCTAAAACATTTTGAACACGTTTCAAAAACTTTTTTGTTTTTTGCCAAAAGGATGGTTTTTCTTCTTTATCTAAATTAGGTATTTTCTCTTCATTTTCCATACTTCTATTTTACAAATGTTTTTATTTCTTTCTCAATATGATTAATGAATAATCCTGTTGATATCCATCGCATATTGCGTGATTAAGCCTTATTGAAGTAGGCATAACTTGTTTTCCATTTTCCCATATATGAGACATTTTGCGGTCATTGAAAAAGAGCATTTAGCCCCTTTACTAAAGCGAATAAATGCATCTTTTCTATAATATGTATTTAAGTCAGTTTTTTTATAATTCATTTGCTTAACCAACCGCAAATATTCTATACATTTGGTGTGTTTTTATCAATCATGTATTCAATAGAATCATGAGCTCTTTTACATAAATCGTTAATTGCTTCATTTCTTGATACATTTTGTTTTGGAAATAATGGTTCGCCGATCTCAATTGTTACGCAAGGTGCGCCATTTCTTTTCCAGAGTTTGAACAAGCCTTTAGGAGGTCTAAAAGATATCGCTAATGGAATTACAGGCTTATTTGTAACAACTGAATAATGAAAGGCACCAGGTAAAAAGTCTCTAATACCTTGATAAAAATACCACATGCTGCCTTCTGGATAAAAATGCACCATTTGTTTATCGTTTAGTGCTTCAATTATGGATTCGTTAAATTTAGATAATCCTTCATAATTATTTTTATCAGAAATTGGTATTGATCCTACAACTCTCATCAATTTGCCTAATGAGGAATTATGATTATCTTTCCAAGTAGTCATATAGCCTCTTTTAGGCTTTAACGCACTTCTAACACAAATATAATCCCATTCAAAGACATGGTTAGAAACGCTTAGAAATCCATTTTTATAAATATTTTTATATTTTTTTAGATTTTTTCTTCCAATGATTTTGCATCCATAACGTAAATAATTAACTGGAAAAACTAAAATGAGAAAAACAAGTTGAAATAATGTTTGAAGAAAAGTAGTTTTTTTCCTTTTGTCGTAAAACGGAAAATCTTTATCAAGTTTTTCGTTCCTAACTTGAGCAGGCGAAATCATATGGCCGTGAATATCGTTAGGATAATCAAAATGTAATCCGTGCTTATATTTCATGAATAATAATTATATTAGTTCGTGAAAATAATATAAAGAATAAAACAAGAATTAGAAATCGAATCCTCCAACTCCATCGATAATTCTAACGTATCCATCAGTTTTAATAAGAAATACAAAAGCACCATAACCACTTTCTGTGGATTTGTAATAGCAAACATTTCCTTTTTCGGTAATATTTGCAATTGAATAACCAGCTTTTGTAAGACCGTTAATAACGTCATTATAAGTTGCATTCAAATCTGATGAATAAAGGAATGCATCATATTCATAATAATAGCCATAATAAAGATAATCATATCCTTTTCCATCAGGAAGAGCTCTATAATATTCAACTTTCGTATCAACGCTGAAGGTAACACTAAATGAACCGCCATTATATGTTTCTTCAATATAATTTACAAATTCATCTAGGTTATTTTCATACTGAGTGGTTAAAGGATTTTTACCTTTATAAACTAACATTTCGATACGATTTTTAAATCTAGAATGTCCAGCATATGTATAGCTATCTGTTGAATACATTGCCATATCAATAAATAGTTTTTCATCGCTACCTTCAATGTCTTTATAGAAAACATAATGTAGCGAACCACGAGTTACGTATGAATAAGGTTTATTCTCACTGTTTCTATATGTTTTATAACCTTTATCATTTAAATATGATGAACGTAAAGTTGTAAAACAATCTTCATTAACATCAAAAACTATACAATTCAAATAATTGCCTTCTTCAAAAGTAATTCCAGCGTAATTTTGAAGTTGATAGAAATAAACATTTGATGATGTAATTCCAGTTGGTTTTACAAAATCTTCAATAGGGAAATAAGGTATTTTTTCTTGTATTGTTTCTTCGATGCTTGGCATGGAGATTAATTCACCTTGATAAATACACATAGTGAATGCTTTTTCATCTTCTGTGTACATTGCATCCGAGATAAGAATATCAACATAAACATCGTCTTTTTTATAAATTTGATGTAATGAATGGCTTTCATCTTGAATCTCATCGTAATAAACAAAACCAAGTTTCTTAATATTTTCAATTTCTTCATTAATTAAAGTGATTTTCAATGAGGAAACATTATAATAAATTCCACTTGAAGATCCTTCTTGTCCATAAAGTGATTCAAGAGACATACCTGTTGAACCGCCGAAAGTGAAATAATTGTATGTTTCAACAGTTGGGAATGGGAAATTATCAATTCCAAACATTTTTTTAACTTTTTCTTGAGGACTTAAGGATTTATAAATTTCACTTTGTTTACCATATTCGAGTCGCACATGATATCTATATTCAGGATAAAAACGAATAATAAAACTATCCAAGCATATTTCAGAAGCGCTGTTATTAGAAGCATCATAAATGCCATATTGTTTTAAATCATCAATGACACTATTTCTTTCATCCACACTCATCTCTTTTGGAAGGACAATTTGCATATGGAATGTGTCTTCATCGGTTTTTTGAGTTGGGCATATTACTTCAACATATGTGTCTTCATTTTCTTTTATTTCTGTTGGAAGTGATGAAACGTAGGCATATGTTGTATAAAGTGAGTCAGAATAAATAGGAGTAAATGCAAAAATATAAGCGGCAAAATATCCTCCACCGTATGAAGAAACGATTTGCTCTTCGCTAAATACAGGATGATTTTTTTCATCTCCTATTTTTTCATATGAAGCGTCAACTAATTTTGCGACAAAATTATCTTGATTAATAGTGCCTTTTACTTTAACGCGTTCATTTATTGAAGGTAATTTTGAATTATCTTTTAAAGTAACTTGTATACCAACTGAACCTGTTATATCGTTTTCAGTAGCTATAATAAAATTATTGTTGTAATCAAATGAAGCAACAATTCCTTCAATTTCTACTTCTTCATTTTGATAATAAAGCTTATAAGTATTCAAATCATTGTTTTTAGAAGAGCCTAATTTTAAATCAACGATACGAAGGTTAATTTTTCTACCGCTACTATTCCATAAATTATATGCTTCAAAAGTAGTCTTATCGAATTTAGAGAAAGAAACTTCACCTACAAGACTTGTTGCATCAAGATTTTTTTCATAAGAACGAAAAGAAGATAATCTACCATCATTTCCTAGATCAATTTCGAAATAATTGCAATATGAAAATGCACGGTTTTGGAAATAATCTTTTAGTTCGCCCGCTAATGATTTAATGCTGCAATAATATGTATCTTCATCAAGTTCAACAAAATCATCAGAATATGTATCTAAAATATCCATAAAATCTGTCGCAAATAAGGTTTCTTTATCGCTTACTTTTCCAGCACGACCATAGACATCCATGCCAAACCTATATGTCTCTTCTACATTTAATTGCGTTCTTTCAAAACTATGAAAATATTCATCATCTTCTTCTAACAAAATATAGTTTTCAACACCGGGAGCATAATAATAGAAATCATCAGCAATGACTTGGTAAGGATTACATATCCTAAACCAGTTTCTATATTCATTTGATAATTATCTCTAGTATTTGCAATTGCATCGAAAACTGATTCGGCAATATGACCTGATGTTGTTGTATCTTCACTATTGTTGCAGCTTGTCAAAAGCAATATCGAAGCTCCAAATATTGATAATAATTTAATCGCATTTTTTCTCATAATTATTCTCCTACGTAATCAATTGAAAGAGTTACATAATCATTATTCATTTGAGTCACCTCTAATGTAAAAGAAATATCTCCACCTTTATTCCATTTATTATTTGTAATATAGGCTGATGTTTTACTATCAAAGACATCACCTACTTGAAATAAGGAATCGTTATCAGCAGTAGCACCACTTTGAAGTTGATTATATTGTTTGTTTTCAACTAAAGCAATTTGTTTATATCTTCCTGCGCGTTTTGCGTCAGTTCTTGAATCAGCAATGCTATTAGAAGCTCCTATAACATAATAAGTACCATCAGGATATTCTTCAGGAATTTCATCGACATATTTATCAAAAACTGTTGTAAAAAGTTCAGAATCATAATGACATTGAACAATTCGACTATCAACATGATAAATCTTAACTCCGCTTTCAGTAAAACCGAGCGGTCTATCGTCGTATTCATTTTGAGAATCAAGGGTATTTAATCCTGTTGGTGTGTAATATTCCACTAAAAGGTACTCATCCATAACTGAATGATTCCAATCAACATTTAATAACAAAAACTGATTAGTGTCTTCAAAATTAGATAATTGAACATCGATATGTTTGTTTTTTCTAAAATCGTAATAAATCGGTTCTGTCCAAGAAAGAAGCATTTTTGAATATGGATCATGATCAGAAATGTTATAGTCCATCATCGAATGACCACCCAACGCTAAATTATAATCATCGCTAGGATAATAATCTCTTAGGCCTAATAAGTGCCCTGTTTCATGAATAATAGTATGAGCATCTACATCATATCCGCCTCTATAGAAGAAATCTATCCCACACCACATATGTCTAAACAACGTCGGTCTTTCCGTATTAGCGGTTACGCCGAAATTAGCAACCCATGCCCAGAAATTTCCAGTTCTTTCACTTGTTGGTGATGAATAAACAAATACAACACTATCAACAAATCCGTCGCTATCAGTATCATATTGTTTAAAGAAATCATTTGAATAATTAGTATTATCCATTAAATATTGAGCAGGAACACCAGGAAAATAATTCCCATCTTTTGTCATTTCATCCACTGTATAAGGTACTTTCAATACATCGATGACATCGCCAACAAAATTAAGTTGTCCTTTGCTGCTTTTTTTATAAAATTCGTTAACAGAATAATAATTATTCCCTTTTGTTGATAAGTCTTCTTCAAAGAAGGCTCTTTTAATAGTGGTTAAATCTTTTTGGCTAAATTCTCTTTCTCCTTTAAATTCTACAGGAACAACAAGTAATTTTTGTTCTCCTTTCGCGGATAAAGACTTAGCTTCTTTAAATTCGTCAGTATTTTCTAAAACTAAATTTCTATTAGTAATGCTTTCAATTGGTGAAATATTTTCACCGCAAGAAGAAACTAAACACAATAAGCAAGTTAAACTTAGAAAATAAATCTTTTTCATAATTAATAATCACTACTCATTGCTAATGTAAATGAATAAGATGCTCCATTGTAATCAAAATTAATACCTATGCTTGATAATTCACTATTAACTGTGAAGCTTGCTGGTAAAGCGATAAATGGATCATTAGTATATTCATTCGCGGACAATGTTCCGGTATATCCGCTTTCACTTTCACTAATAGCAAAATTGCATGACATATATTCTGAAACAGTGTAATCCGCATTACTTAACATAACGGAAGCCTCACCTGTGTTAAACAAACTAAGACTGAATGTGTAATCTCCGCTTGTTCCTTCCCAAGATCCACCTGTAAGCATAAATTCAACGGTAACCTTGTTCATCTCATTAGCAAAATTATCAACATAAACAAACATTTTGAAATCTTTGCTCATTTTGATTGTCAAATTAAACTCTTCACCATCGACATGGTTGAATCTAAATTCATATCCATTGCTAATTGATGAAATGGAATATGTTGCATTTTCTTGTTTATTTGATGTTTTGTCGGTAATGGTGACATGGCCACTTTGTCCAACACTTGAAACATCTGGTGTAAATGATAAATAGTATTTGATTTGGCTTCCTTGTCGCCATGCATAATCTGAAGAAAGAACTTCTTGGAATGAAGGTGTTTTTACTACATCAAAATGAATTGTTAATTTAACATCTGCTTTTGATGCGCTTTGTATAACTAAATCGTAACTGCCTTCATTTAATGGTGCAAAACAAAGCATATCTTTTTCATCAACAATTTCACTTGTCTTAATTGATTTTGTTTCCAATGTATATTTAAGTCCATCACTTTTTACTGTGGAGTCAATGCTTTGATCGGCTTGGAATGGATTTACATTTATAGCAAAAACATAAGTAATTCCTGCATAAGCGGATATAGTTCTGCCACCAAGAGAATAAGCTACATAACCATCTGGTCCTTCAACAAAATATGAAGCAAAAATTTCTTTTGGTTGAGCAGCACTAACATTGACTTTAAATGTTTTACTCACATTAGCGCTTGATACGCGAACCTCGAACTCACCTGTACTTGTTGAAGACAAAGATATTTCATTACTCCAAGTATTATAATTTCCAGAGAAAGAATCTTCATCGCCAGATAAAACTTCAACAGTAATTGAATCAAAATTTGCGCTAAAAGTAGTAGGAAGGACATTTTCTAATGTAAGAGAGGCATCGCTTCCAACTTCCATTTCGATTGTGCTACCTTCTTCAACTTTGCTACCGTTATACATTAAATCAAAACTTGTGGCAAAGAAATTTTCTAAATTAATTGGATTAGTAAATGTTCTTGATCCAACTACTTGTGAAATTTCGTATTTCTTTGATGAACTTGGAGACGCTCCATCAACTAAATATATTGTGCCTAATTCATCATCAACTAAGAAAGAACCTTGGTTATATGAATCAACTTGAACATCAAGTTCGATAATCTCATCGCTTTCACCAACTTCAAAATTTGAATCGACAACAAAATATTCACTTGTATCTAATGATGCAAAGTATCCGAAAGAAAAACTATAAACTTCGTTAGCAAAACCAAATTTGGCATCTTTGTTTACGTTCTTTTCTAAATAAGCTGTTAATCCTGGCAATAACCCTTCGGTTCCGTAGAAATCTCCTTCTCCATAACCGAGCAAATATTGATAAATATAATCAACTTTTTCATATTCGGTAAATTGTTTGGATATAGATCCACTACTATCTTTACTAACAGCAATAATAGAACCACTTGCTGTCTTCATGACATAAGAATCAACAACATTATCGTTCCAGTCATAATCTGTATAATGCAGTACATCACCGTTTTTATCTTTACCAAATTCGAAATTCATCGTCTTTGTAGAAGGCTCAGAGTATGTATTTGATTCAGTTAGAACAATTCTCCCTTTTGATATAAGACTTGCTTTCTTACTAGCATTAGAGACAACTAACATCAAATCATTTAGTTCAAAAGTATTGCTTGACGAATTACTTGAAGAATCATTTGAAGAGTCAGTCGAACTATCAACTGAAGTTGTTGTAATTGTAGAACTATCAGTGCCACCAATATCGTATGAGTGTTAGTTATGTCTGATGATGAATTGTTACATCCTGCCAACAACAAACAGGAAAATAATGTAATGGCTATTTTATTATTTTTCATTTTCAGTTCCTCATTAGAATCTGATTAATAAAATATTAATATAAGAATAAAGAAAAACAAATGTTTGTGAATAGTAAAAATATAACAAAAAATTGTTAATTTTTCAAATATAATGTATTTATACATTAATTTAAGATTTTAAAAATAATTTTTTACAACGATTCCCCGCATATCATAAATGAAAAAACAAATGTTTAAGAAAAGAAAAATAATTTTTCTAATTAATCAATTATCAATATATGATTTTTATAATTTTGTTATGAGATGCAAATTTAATTCCTAAGAACGGCTGTTTTAACAAAATATTTGATTAAAAGGTTGCTACATGTTTATAATAACTACATTGCCCACGTGGTGAAATTGGTAGACGCAATGGACTCAAAATCCATCGGAGAAATCCATGCCGGTTCGAGTCCGGCCGTGGGCACCAAAACAAAAAAATAACGAACCATTAGCCAATTTTGGTTCGTTTTTTATTTAAATAAACTTTTTTGGTGCAGCGGATGAGATTTGAACTCATATGTCACTGACATAAGATCCTGAATCTTACGCGTCTACCAGTTCCGCCACCGCTGCAATAACAAAATTATATATTGTTTGTGTTAAAAAACAAAAGATTAGTCTATACTTTAATCATGAAAAAGAAATATCGCGGTCCGATGGACTACTTCTACAATATAGCGGAACAACTAATGTCTACAAAAAAAGACATGAAAGATATTTTTGATACATTTAAAGCAAAAGAAAAGCAAAATAAAACGTATCTCATTTATGAAGCAAACAATAAAACAATAAAAATTACATACCTAGAATTTGTAAACAAAGTAATTGAATACGCAAAAAATTATCAAGCTATTTTATCAAATATTGAAAAAGGATCTTTTGTTGGTTTTAAACTTCCTAATAGCCCTGAATGGCTAATGTCATTTTGGGCACTACTTATGATTGGATATAAACCTCTTTTAATTAATTCATTAATTGATAAAGAAGGAACTGAGAAAATCATTCATGAAAGTTCTGCAAAAGCAATCATTTCAAACGAATCTTTTGAATATAGTATTAAAAGATATAATTTGCCTATATCGCTTGATATCACTCTACCACTTGTTGTTCAGTGGGAGAACGAAATTGCTTTTTGCACAAGTGGTACAACTGGAGATTCAAGAGTCTATATTTATAATGGCCAAGCGCTTTGCAATCAAATCTATGCTGCTTATGATATGCCGAAATATACCAACGACATAATGTATATCGGGAATACAATTAGATTAATTACAATTATTCCGTTTGCGCATATATTTGGTTTTATTGCTATCTTCTTGTGGTATTCCTTCTTTGGAATGACATTAGTATTTCCAAATTCATTAAATCCAAACGATTTAGTTAAATGTATTAAAAAATATAAATGCACTCATATTTATGCTGTACCTTTATTTTGGAACACAGTTGCAAGAAAATTTGAAATAGCAAAAAAATCTTTATCAAACAAACAAAAGAAAATTGTTGAAAAAATGATTTCTTATAACGATGAAGAAATTACCGCTACAGAAGCTGGTATAGCGAGATTTGCCTTTATTCAAAACAAAATAAAAGAAAAAGTCTTAGGTAAACAAATAGTCTTTTGCATCTCAGGTGGAGGAAATATATCTAAAGCAACAATGCACACAATCAATGGCTTAGGTTATCCTTTATATAATGGTTATGGAATGACTGAAATAGGTGTGACTTCTGTTGAATTAACTTTTTCAGCACTCCAAAGAAACAAAGGATCTGTTGGTCGCCCACTTCATAACGTTGAATATAAAATTATTAATGATGAATTACTTGTTAAATCTCAATATATTCATGTTGGTCGTTTTTCTAATGGCACAAGAAAAGACTCTTTGGTGGATCAAGACGGATTTTTCCATACAGGAGATATAGCTTATATTGATGATCAAGGCTTCACATATATAAAAGGAAAAATAAAAGAAGTAATAATTAATGAAGATGGGGAAAATGTTTACCCAGATGAGATAGAAGCTAAATTTGGTGTTTTAGATAATGTAGATTCTTTATCTATTATTTCAAAAGAAGAAAATGAAAAATCAATTATCACTTTGGTTCTTCATTTATCTAAAGAATTAAATAAACAAATTCTTAACATTAATGATTCTTTAATATTATCTAATAGAA
>JBNMLE010000007.1:0-43058 GCA_050874705.1 Bacilli bacterium | reverse complement strand
ATACGATGATGACTATAAAAAAGTTATTGATGAAATAAAACATTTTAATAAGATAGCTATTTTTAGACACATAAAACCAGATTATGACGCAATCGGAAGTCAACTTGGAATGTTCTACTTCATAAAAGATAACTTCAAAGATAAAGATGTCATTTATATCGGTGAAGATCATGTAACTTTAACCCCTAGATGCTTCCCATATATGATGGAAGTTAATGATAATTGGTTTAATGATGAATTTTTAGCAATTGTCGTCGATACTTCAACATTTAATAGAATTAGCGATGATAGATACAAAAAAGCCACAAAAATAATAAAAATTGACCACCACCCAAATGTTGATCCGTATGGTGAAATACAAATTGTAGATGAAACGATGTCTGCTTGTGGAGAACTTATTGCAAATTTCCTTATTAAACAACAGGAATATCAAATATCGACTAATTGCGCATCGAATCTATTTAAGGCCATCGCTGGTGATTCAAATCGCTTTTTAAATAGCGATGTTAATGCACATACTTTTGCGGTTGCCGAGTATTTAATTCATCGAGGAATAAACATCAATCAAATTTATAATGAAATGTATAAAGAAAATATTTCTGCTTTAAATTTTGCAAGATGGGTTTTAGACAATTACGTTATTACAGAAAAAGGTGTTGCCTATTATGTTGTCGATAAAGACATAGTTGATGCACTACATTTAAAAGCAGAACAAGGAAAAGATTGCCTTTATCTATTTGATCATTTTGATAATATTCACATTTGGGTTTCAATTACTTTTGATAAAGATAAAAACCTTTACCGCGTTTCTCTTAGAAGCGATAATGTATCAATTGATGGCGTCGCCAGCAAATATCGTGGAGGCGGACACGCTCAAGCAAGCGGAGCGAAATTATTAACGCTTGATGAACTCCCATTAATGATTAAAGATTTAGATGACTTATTGTAAGTCATCTTTTTTTAAAATAAAAATGAGACTAATAGAATCATTTCCCTACAACTTTTTATTTACATAATGTAAAATAAAAATATGAATTTTGTTCCACTTCATGTTTATAGCTCTTATTCATATCTAAAAAGCGCTTTGAGAATTGATAACTACATTAATAAAGCAAAAGAGTTAGGATATGAATTTTTATCTTTAACTGATTTAAATAATCTCACAGGTGTCCCGAAATTCGTACATGCATGTAAGTTTGCACACATAAAACCAATTATTGGCGAAGACGTTTATATTTCAAATTCGCTTATAACTCTCATTGCTTTAAATGAAAATGGTTATAAAAATCTTTTGAGAATTTCATACGCAAGTAAGATTAATAAAGATCTAAAAATTGAAGATATTAAAAAAGACCTTAATGATATCGTTTTCATATTATCCACAAATACTGTTTTGTTTAGAGAAATGTTTTTTAATGACGATAGAACAAAAGTCTTTGCTAATCTTTCAAAAGGTATAAAACATTTCTACATTGGTCTAGATGATTCTAACAGAAATGAATTTATTAATTATCGAGAATTCTTTAATAAATATTCCTACGATTTAATCGCTTTTCCAATGATTAAATATCTAAATAAAGAAGATGCTATATCCCTTAAAATACTTGAAGCAATTGAGCACAAAGACACTCTTCAAGAAAAATCTGCAATTGGTATTGAATACATTAAGAATAAAGAGGAATTATCTGACATTTATTTCGAAGATGAAATTAATAAAACAAATGAAATTGCAAAAATGGTAAATTTTAATTTCATTACCAAAAGAGGTAAGATTATGCATTATCAAAACGACGATAATCTTACTAGTGATGAATACTTACACAAAATATGTCTAGAAAATCTAAATAATAAAGGTTTAAATAAAGAAGAATATATTTCACGTCTTAATTATGAATTAAGCGTAATTAAAGATATGGGATATAGCGATTATTTCCTTCTTGTTCAAGACTATGTTAAATACGCAAAAAACAATAATATTCTTGTTGGCCCTGGTCGAGGAAGCGCAGTTGGTTCGCTTGTATCATTTGCCCTAGATATAACTCAATGTGATCCGATTAAATATAATCTTATTTTTGAACGTTTCTTAAATAAAGAAAGACAATCTTTACCTGATATTGATGTTGACTTTGAAGATATTAGACGCGATGAAGTGGCTTTATATTTAAAGAATAAATATGGAAATAACCGAGTAAGCAAAGTTTTAGCGGTTCAAAAATTTGGTGCCAAGCAAGCCCTTAATGATATAGGACGCGTTTTTAATTACGAAAAAAGAGACATCGAGTTATTTACTAAATGCATCAAAAAAGATGAAGAAAAATTATCACTTCGTGAAATATATAAAATTAATAAGAACTTCAACAAATTAGTGAATGAAGATAAATATTATTTACAAATCGTTTCTTTAGCGAGCAAAATCGAAGGACTTCCAAGACAAAAAGGTCTTCACGCTGCCGGAATAATAATTAATAATGATGATTTAATCGATATAATGCCAGTTGATGTAGATGAAGAAGGAAATCTAATTTCTGATTTTGAAAAAGACTATCTTGAAGAACAATATTTCTTAAAAATGGACTTACTTAGTCTTAGAAATTTAACAACTGTTAAAGAGTGTTTGGAAAGAATAAAAATCGATCATAATATTGAAATTTGTTTTGATAATATTCCAATCGATGATAAAGAAGCAATTTCTTTAATTGCATCGGGAAAAACAATGGGACTTTTCCAAATTGAATCATTAGGTATGAGAAAAGCTATTAAAGAGCTTCGACCTACTGAATTTCTCGATATTGCCGCTGTACTTGCGCTTTATCGTCCTGGTCCAATGGATAACATTATTCATTATGCGAAAAGAAAACATGGAATCGAAAAATATTCATATCTTTCAGATGGTTTAAAAGATATCTTGTCCCCTACATATGGCATCATTGTTTATCAAGAACAAATTATGCAAATAGCAAATAAAATGGCTAATTTTAGTTATGGAGAAGCAGATTTATTGCGCCGTGCGATAAGCAAAAAAGACAGCGCAAAATTAGCCTTTTATTTAAATAAATTTCTTGAAAGCGCTGTAAAAAATGGCTACCCTGAACTAGAAGCTAACAAAGTATATAAAACGATTTATAAATTTGGAGATTATGGATTTAATAAATCTCACGCTATTGGATATGCGTTTTTAACATCTAAAATGGCGTATTTGAAAGCCCATTATAAAAAAGAATTTTATGCATCGATTTTATCTTCATCTAACTCATCAAATTTTTTAGCAACAATAAGTGAGATGTCACAAAGTGGTATTTCATTATTAAATCCAGATATCAATATTTCATCTTTTGATTATGAAAATATCGATAACAACATTATTATGCCTTTAAGCTCTATTAAAGGAATAATGATGATGAATATAAAAGATATAATTATGGAAAGAAAAATAAAACCATTTGAAGATCTATTTGACTTTGTTGTTAGAATTAATAAATACAAAATAAATAGCAAACAAATTATATCTTTAATTGATGCAGGTGCTTTTGATAAACTTTGTCCTTCACGTGCATCTCTTAGAGCATCTATGCCAAAGGCCTTAAATTATGCGTCGATGGTTGGTGGAGATGATGGACAAAATATAATCGATATTGGTATGTTTCCAAAACCAAAAATGACCATGGTTAATGATAATAAAATGGAAAATTTAAACAAAGAATTTGATGCTCTTGGGATAATGGTTAGCGATTCACCACTAAAAATGGCAAAAAGAATATCAAAACTTACATTGACTAACATTAGTGATATTTATTTATCAACTAACAATATTAATGTTGCTTGTATATTAAAAAATGTAAAAGTAATCAAAACCAAAAAAGGTGAATTAATGGCTTTTGCGAGCATATATGATGAAAGCGGAGAAATGGAAATCACTATTTTTAGTGAAGCATTTAAAGAAGCTCAACAATATTTAAAAAAAGATAATTTAATTATAGTTAACGGAAAATATAACGAATCAAAAAATGATTTTTATATAAATAAAATATTACCTTTAGGAGATGAAAAACATGAATAAAGCATATGTAATTGATGGCAATTCATTATTATTTAGAGCCTATTATGCCACCGCATATGGACCAAATCCATCAATAATGAGAACAAAAGATGGAACACCTACAAACGCAATTTTTGCTTTTTCTAATATGCTTAACAAAATTTTATCTTCTCTTAAAGAAAACGATACAATTTTCGTTGGATTTGATACAGGCAAAAAAACATTTAGACACGAAGAAGATAAAGACTACAAAGCTAATCGTAAAGAATGTCCAGAAGATCTTAAAATTCAAATGCCGATAGTTCGTAAGCTCTTAGCTTCATTAAATATATTCACATATGAAAAAGAAGGATATGAAGGCGATGATCTATGCGGAACATACGCTAAAAAAGCTGCTAAAGAAGGATATGAAGTAATCATTTATACTTCAGATAAAGATTATCTTCAATTAATCGATGAACATATTTCAATTTATATCCTTAAAACAGGTATGAGTAATATTGTTATTATGGACAATAAAACTATGCCTGAAATGTATGGTTTTAATCCGATGCAAATTATTGATTATAAAGGACTTAGAGGTGACACAAGTGATAATCTACCTGGTATACCAGGTATTGGCGATAAAACCGCAGTTAAATTAATACAACAATATGGTTCATTTGAAGAAATTATTAAAGCTGCTCCAACAATGAAAGGCAAAATCGGCCAAACTATTGTTGAGCACCAAGAAATTGGAAGAATGTGTAAACATTTAGCGGAAATTAAAATCGATGTTGATATGCCTTTTGAAGTAAAAGATACAATTTATCAAGGATATGAGTTTGATAAAATCAATAATTTCTGTAACACTTACGAATTAAAGCAATTTTTAAATAGACTTCCAAACAACCTCTTGAAGAAAGATCAAAACAATAATGAAATAGAAATTAAAACTGTTTCATCTTTCAAAGATATTAAACTAAATAATAAAATTGGCATTTATCTAGACAAAGAAGATATTAATTATAATAGAGCCACTATTTATGGTCTAGGCATTAGTGATGGGAATAACCACTACTACATATCTTTTGAGGATTTAGCTAAAGATGAAACTATCTTAAACATTTTAAAAGATAAAAATTACCAAAAATATACATATGATTATAAGGCAATCAAAGTTGCTCTTTCTCACCATAACATTAAAATAGAAGGATTGGTTTTTGATGCCCTTCTAGCGGTCTATATTCTTGATTCATCTAATGTATCAGATGTTATTTCAACATTGAGATTTTTTGGTGAAAATATATCTGAAAAGGAAGAATCTATATCTCTTTTTGATAACGCTAATCCAGATAAATGCACCAAAATCGCATACACTACTTTAAAAATTTCATCAAAAGCCCTAACTGAAATTGAAAAATTAGGCTGTTTAAAACTTTTTAATGAAGTCGATATTCCTTTATGCACTGTTCTTGCAAAAATGGAAATCGAAGGTTTTCCTCTTCACAAGGATAAACTTGAAGAAATCGGAAAATCGTTCAAAGAGAAAATGCAATATTATAAACAAAATATATACGATCTTGCCGGAGAGGAATTTAATGTCGATTCACCTAAACAAGTCGGCGATATATTATTTAATAAACTAGGATTAAAAGCACAAAATAAAAAGATGTCTACATCTATAGATGTTCTTAAAGAACTTAAAGATGTTCATCCTATTGTTGAGCAAATACTTTTATATAGAAAATACGCAAAATTATATAACACATATGTTGTTGGTCTTGTTTCACAAATATATGATGATGGAAAAATTCACGCAATGTTTAATCAAGCATTGACAACAACAGGAAGACTTTCTTCAAGCGAACCAAATTTACAAAATATATCTGTCCGAGACGAAGAAGGAAAACTTATACGCAAAGCGTTTTATTATGAAGATAACGAATATTCAATTCTTTCGCTTGATTATTCTCAAATTGAACTTCGCATTTTAGCGGCTCTTTCAAATTCAAAACATCTTAAAGAGGTTTTTGAAAACAATGAAGATATTCACTACTCAACCGCTAAAAAAATATTTTCAGATAATCCGACAGCTGAAGAAAGAAGACGCGCTAAAGCGGTTAATTTTGGCATAATTTACGGCATTTCGGATTGGGGTTTAGCGGAACAAATCGGCGTTAATGCAAAAGAAGCAAGAAAAATTATTGATTCTTTCTATTCTGCTTATCCTGAAATCGCCACGTATTTTAAAAACATTTCACAAGAAGTTGTTAAAAACGGGTATGTAACTACTTTATTAGGAAGAAGAAGATATTTAAGAGAAGTTCACGATTCAAATTATCAAGTTCGTGAATTTGCAAGACGCGCCGCGATGAATGCACCTATTCAAGGAACTGCTGCTGATTTAATAAAAATCGCAATGATTAAAATCGATAAAGTCCTTGATGAAAAGAAATTAAAAACGAAAATGATTCTTCAAATCCATGACGAATTATTGTTTAAAGTACCTAATAGTGAAAAAGAAATTGTTTATAATTTAGTTAAAGATATAATGGAACATGCCTTAAATCTTGATGTTAAATTAGAAGTTGATGGAGGATTCGGCCAATCTTGGTACGATGCAAAATAAATGCCTGAATTACCTGAAGTTAATAATGTTATTAATTATTTAAAAAATCATGAACATCTAACTTCAAAAACTATTTCTAGTGTTGATGTTTTATATGATTACACAGTAGAAACAGATAAACATCTTTTTATTGATTCTTTAAAAAACAAAAAAGTCGAAGATATAACTCAAAAAGGAAAATATATTATTTTTCATTTAAGCGACAATTTAGTAATAGTTTCACATCTTAGAATGGAAGGAAAATATTTTCTTAAAAAAGAGGATGAAAAGAATACAAAACACGATTTAGTTATATTCCATTTTATAGATGGAACAAAACTTGTTTATAACGATACAAGAAGATTTGGAAGAATGATTCTTTTAAATGAAAATAATTACTTAAATGTTCCACCATTAAACAAAGTAGGTCCAGAGCCATTTGAAGACATTCCTCTTTCATATTTAAAAGAGCGTTACCAAACGAAAAACATCGCATTGAAGCAACTTTTATTAGATCAAAGCATTATTTCAGGCATTGGCAATATATACGCTGATGAAATATGTTTTGATATAAAATTAAACCCTAGAATGCCAGGAAAATTTCTTAATGATGACGACTTATTAAATATTATCTCATCAGCAAGAAAAATATTAACTACCGCTATAAAGTTTGGTGGTTCGACCATAAAAACATACCATATCGCGGTTGATAAAGAAGGAAATTATCAATCACATTTAAATGTATATGATAGAGAAAATAAACCATGCAAAAGATGTGGTTATCCATTAAGAAAAATATTTTTAAATGGTCGTGGAACAACATTTTGCCCACGCTGTGAAATTGATAAATCTCTTCCATTTGTTCTTGCGCTTACTGGCCCAATTGCCTCTGGAAAAAGTTCGATAAATGCTTATTTTGTTAAAAAAGGTTATATATCACTCGACCTTGATAATATTGTTCATGAAGTGTATAAAGATAAAAATGTACAAATTGAAATTAATAAAATAATTCCTTCATTAAAAATTGTAGATGGAATTATAGATAGAGCCTATTTAAAACAATATTTAATTGATCACAAAGAGGCTAAAAATGCTTTAGAAAATTATTTATATGAGGGGTTATATAATTTGGTGCTTAAAAAGCTTAGGAAAATTGGACCAAATAAAAAAGTTGTTATGGATGTTCCACTACTTTTTAAATCTCATCTCGATGATTTTGCAAATAAAATTTTGCTTATAAAAATTAATCCAGATATCCAAAAAGAACGACTCGAAAAAAGAAGCGGTAATTCAGATTCATACTTAAAATTAAATAAATCATATTTTGAACAAGAAAATATTAAAAAAGCTGATTATATAATCAGCAATAATTCAAATCTTGAAGATTTATATAATCAGTTAGATACTCTTAATATATAGCGGTTTCACCTAAATCGATTTCTTTTTCGCACATTGAATTAAGAATATTTTGAAGTTGTTTTGCTCTAATAGAACCACTTACTTTACCGACATTATACATCGAACAAACATCTTTGATTGAAAACTCACTTGCAAAAAATGTAGGAAGATTTTTTGAAACGCGTTCATTTAATAACGGAATAACAATTGTGTCACGAATATATTCATTTTTATATTCATCACCAAAATCATCAAGTATCAATAATGGAGCATTTTCCAATATGCTCATTTGATTATTAAAATCGTTTTTAAATTTATAAGAAAGATCCGCTAAAGAGGAAACAAGTTTTGGAAATGATGCAACCGCAACTTTTCCATAACCTAAAGAAATAAATTGGTTAGCAAGTATTGCTAAAATAAAAGATTTTCCAACTCTTTTGCTGCCTTTTAGGTACATCCAATGACCTTTATTATTTAAAATATCTTTAAAATTCTTAATTATCAAACGACGATTATTAGTATTTAAATCTAAATTATTTAGTGAATAAGATTTCCACTCCTCAGGAAAATCACTACAAATATAATTTGAATCTATTTTCATCTTTTCAACCATCTTTTTACATGGTGACATTTGAAGATT
This sequence comes from Bacilli bacterium, assembly GCA_050874705.1. GTDB lineage: Bacteria > Bacillota_I > Bacilli_A > RFN20 > CAG-826 > Fiminaster. The sequence continues at coordinate 34,394 of JBNMLE010000007.1, read as the reverse complement.
CACATAATTTCCTTCTTTGATAATTCTTATAGAAGTTAATGGATTATTTTTTGCGCATTTATTTATACCTGGACAATTCTTGCAATAATTAAAATCGTCCTTATATTCTGTTAACTTAGCAATATTATCTTTCACTTCTTTAACTGAAAAATTAAATGGCTTTAAAGAATCATAAACATCTTTATCATTTCTTAATTGCTCCACTAATTCGGAAATATATTTAGAGAAATCCAAATCTTGATCAATAATGTCCTTTTTATCAAATTCTTTCATATCAGTAATCCTTATTTTTTAAGAGAATTAATATCGTTTAATAAATCGTTTAATTCTTCATCGCTAACTTCTTGAGTTATTTTTTCATCTTGCTTATTGTTATTGTTATATTTATTTTCAGGTTCAATAACAACTTTTTTTGTTTTATTACCGTTAGAGAAATTATTTAAGAAGTTCATTGCATCAAGAGTATTGTCAATTTGCGCTCTTTTAATAGAAGCGGCAATTTTTTCGCAATAATTTCTTGATAATATATTGTTATTTTTTTCTAATGTATAATCCAAGATGACATTTATGATGCCGTTTGAAAAACCATAATTTTCAGAAAGCATATTTGCAATATTAATATCGCTTGATGCAGGTCTAGTATTTCCTTGGAGTAAAGATAAAAATTCAACTGGTGATTTTTGTTCCATAAGTCCAACTTTTTGAGCAACAAGTGATGAGGAAGAAATTTTAGTTTTACTGGCTCTCGTCTTTTGAAGTAACGGGAATCTAACTTTATCTTTTGCTTCTTCTGTTGCTTTAGCAAAATCAATATGTGGTTTAGAAAATGAATCGAAAACATCGATAATAATCGAAGCAATTGTTTGTTCATTTAAAGAGAAGAAAGTAGCAAGTCTTTCAATCTCAAGCATATCTTTTTTACTAAAAGAAGTCCTTTGAATTTGTGAATTATCTTCAATATATTTAAAAAATAAGTCGTATGAAAATTTAATAACTATACGTCCAACTTCGTGACCGACAATATCGTTTCCAAAATCCTCTTTGAAAGATTTATCATCATAATTTGGATTAAAAATATCAACAAAAGAAGCTGATATTTCTTTAAAAGAAGATTGAATTTTTGAATCAACATGATAATGCGAAGCAAGTCTTCTTGCTTCTTTTTCACCAATCGATTGAATTAAAAGCCCTTTGAATAAAACATCATCAAAGAATTCCTTTGGATTTTTTGGAGCGTATAAAACATATATTAAATAAGAACCATCTTTTGATTTTTTCTCAAATGTTCTTAAAAGCCCTACTCCTTCTAAAGAGCGTCTAGAAGAAAATAAAACACCAGGTTGTATTTGCATTAAAGATAACAAATCTTTATGAGTAAAAACAATGGAGTCATCATCTTCGTTTCTTTTTTGTTTTAATAAAGTCAAATAAAGTATTGTTGGAATGCAACCTATTAATGGTTGATATAATTCAACAATAACATCTTTATCAACATTGCTTACTAAGCTAGCAATGCGTATTTCATAAATATCGTTCTCAGAAATGTAGTCCATAATTTTACGAGTTCAATAATAACACATTAATAGTAATTATTCTATTAATAAATTCGATTAAATCGGCATTTTTTACTTAATTGTGGATAAGTATAAAAACAATTTTGAACAATTCATCGAATATTTTTATTTTATGAAAGTGCTTTCCACAACTTTTTTCCACACTTTTATATTAATATTTCTTTGCTACTTTAATCTTTAAGATTATAATGTTTGCGAGGTGTAAATTATGGTTCACAAAATTGCTGTCTTAACATCAGGTGGCGACGCCCCTGGAATGAATGCATGTATTCGTGCAGTTGTTAGAGCTGGTTTAAAAAACGGCTTAGAAGTTTTTGCTGTTTATGAAGGTTACAAAGGACTTGTAAATGATAAAATTGTACAATTCGATCGTAATTCAGTTTCTGATATCATCAATCGTGGAGGCACAATTTTAAATTCATCAAGACTTCCAGAATTTAAAGATCCTGCTGTAAGAGCTAAAGCTGTTGAAAATTTAAGAGCTAACGGTATTGATGGGCTTGTTGTCATTGGTGGCGACGGAACATATAGAGGTGCGGCTGCTTTAAGTGAAATGGGCATTAATACAATTGGTCTTCCTGGAACAATTGATAACGATATCGCTTCAACCGATTACACTATCGGTTATGATACATGTTTAAATACAATATGCGAATGTGTTGATAAACTTCGCGATACCACTGCATCACATCAAAGATGCACATTTATCGAAGTTATGGGTAATCACTGCGGTGATTTAGCGCTTAATTCAGGTATTGCTGAAGGTGTTGAAATGATTATCACACCAGATCATCCTATCTCTGATGAAGAAGTATTTAAGAAATTAAAATCATTAAAAGGTGGTAAGAAACATTCACTAGTTATTGTAAGTGAAAAAGTTTATCCAAATATTTATGAATTTGCAAAACGTGTTGAAGCTGAAACAGGCATTGAATCACGTGCTGAAGTTCTTGGACATTTGCAAAGAGGTGGTTCCCCTTCTGCTAGAGATAGAATTTTAGCAACAGAATATGGCGTTGAAGCTGTAAAAGCTCTTTTAAATGGTGAAACAAGTGTTTGTATTGGCGTTCATAACGGCAAAATGGTTCATATTAAAATTGAAGACGCTTTACAAATGAAACGCGATCCTCATACTAAATTACTTGATATTATTAAGGTTGTTAATAGATAATATAATAAATAAAGTTGAATAATAACCATGGAAAAAGTATTAGCATTTGATATTGGTGGCACTAACATAAGAATTGCCAAAATAAATAAAAACCTTGAAATAGAAAAGATTGAAAAGGTCTCTACACCAAGAAACGACGTTAATGCTTTTTTTGATGCAATTGATAATCTATTAAAACATTTTGACTTAACAGATGTATCCGCTATCGGAGCTGGGGTTCCTGGTGTTGTTGATAGAGAAAACGGAATTATTATTGATCTTCCTAATGTTGGTATTAAAAATATAGAATTTAGAAAACATTTCTTAGAAAAATATAATCTTCAAACATATATTAGAAATGATGCTGAAGTTGCTTGTCTAGCTGAAAGCTATGCTGGAAAAGGAAGAGACTATGAACGTGTTTTCTTTATTACTATTTCAACTGGTTTAGGTGGAGCAATGTGCATTGATAATGTAAATCAAGATTACATTACAGAAATCGGCCATACTGCTTATAAATACAAAGATAAAATAAGCGAATTTGAATATCTTTCATGTGGGACTGGCCTTGTCCATTTGGCAGCATTAAATGGTTTAAATATCAAATGTGCAAAAGAATTCTTTGAATTATTAGACAAGAAAGATGAAAGAGCACTTTTAGTAAAAAATGAATGGCTAAAAATCTTAACTGACTTCTTAAATTTAATTGAGAATTCATATATGCCTGAAATATATTGCGTTACAGGCGGAGTTATGAAATCAAAAAAATATTTCTTCGAAGAATTAAAAGAAATTAATAAAGATAAAAATATTGTCGAATGCTATTTTGAAGAAGATGCAGGTATTATAGGCGCTGCAATTTACGCATTCAAAATGTTAAATATTATTTGATTTAATGCTTAATAAAGCATATATTATTCTTAGCGATGACGAAGACACGTTAATAATCGCTTCTCTTACAGAGAGGGAATAATTGCTGAGACATTCCTAAGAGAAAATTATTAATACCACTTCTGAGCTTCTAAGGAAATAACTTAGACGTAAGCTTGCGTTAAAGCAATAACCAAAGAGCGTATCAATTGATACGAAATAAGGTGGTACCGCGTTAATTAACGTCCTTATATAGGACGTTTTTATTTGTTTAGGAGGAAAATTATGTTAGACAAAAACACCCTTAACCATTCAACTTCTCACCTTATGGCGGAAGCTATAATGAACCTTTATCCAGAAGCAAAACTTGGATTTGGTCCTGCTATTGAAGATGGATTTTATTATGATATTGATTTGCCTTTCCAATTAACAGAAGAAGATTTAGGCAAAATTGAAAAAGAAATGCATCGTCTCGCAGCAAAAAATGAACCTTTTGTTCGTAAAGAAGTTAGCAAAGAAGAAGCTCTTAAATTATTTAAAGATAATCCTTATAAAATCGAACTTATTAATGGAATTGAAGGTCCTATAACCATTTATTCACAAGGTGATTTCTTTGATTTATGTGCTGGACCACATATTGAAAGAACTGGTAAAATCCAAAACTTTAAACTTCTTTCTATTGCCGGTGCATATTGGAGAGGAAATTCAAAAAACAAACAACTTCAAAGAATTTATGGAACTTCTTTTGAAAAGAAAGCTGACTTAGAAGCATATTTAAAACTTCTTGAAGAAAGAAAAGCTCGCGATCATAGACGTTTAGGAAAAGAACTTGGATTATTTATGCTTTCAGAATATGGTCCTGGCTTCCCATTCTGGCTTCCAAACGGAATGATTGTTCGCACAGAAATTGAAAATATGTGGAAAGAAGTCCATAGAAAATATGATTATCTTCTCGTTGATACACCTATAATGCTTTCAAGAGAACTTTGGGAAACATCAGGTCACTGGGATCATTACAAAGATAATATGTACACAACAAAAATTGACGAAAAAGAATTCGCAATTAAACCAATGAACTGTCCAGGTGCAATTTTATGTTATAAAAATGATCTACATTCATATCGTGAACTCCCACTTCGCTACGCTGAACTTGGACATGTCCACCGCTATGAAGCAAGCGGAGCTCTTAATGGCTTATTTAGAGTTCGTTCATTTACTCAAGATGATGCTCACACATTCGTTAGACCAGACCAAATCGAAGATGAAATTAATTCAATTTTGAAATTATATGATGAAATTTATTCAATGTTTGGATTGAATTACAAAATTGAACTTTCAACTCGTCCAGAAGAAGGTTATATAGGTAGCATTGACATTTGGAATGAAAGCGAAAGAATATTAAAAGAAGCTTGTGAAAAATCAGGAAAAGAATTCAAAATTAATCCAGGCGATGGCGCATTCTATGGACCAAAACTCGACTTTAAAGTCAAAGATTGTATGGGAAGAGTTTGGCAATGTGGAACAATCCAATTAGACATGAACTTGCCAGAAAGATTCGATGTAACCTACATTGATGACAAAGGTGAAAAAGTTCGTCCAGTTATGCTCCACCGCGCATGCTTAGGATCAATTGAAAGATTTATAGGTATCATTATCGAACATTTTGCGGGCGCATTCCCGCTTTGGCTTGCTCCAGAGCAAATTCGTGTCTTACCAGTCAACAACAGCATTCATACAGAAAAAGCACAAGAAATTGTCAATAATTTGAAGAAATTAGGAATCCGTGCTTCTCTAGATGCTGGTGAAGACAAACTTGGTTATCGTATGAGAAACGCACAAATTAAGAAAGTTCCTTATACAATTGTTATTGGAGACCATGAAAAAGAAGAAGGTACAGTTACCTATCGTCATTATGGTGAAAAACAACAAATTACAGTTAAATTTGATGAATTTGTTTCAATGATTCAAGATGAAATCAAATCACGCAGAATTTATAAAGAAAAAGAATAAAATATTTATTGCTTAACTGTTTTATTAATGCTAACATTATAAACGCAAAGCAAACGTAGAAAGAAGAGCGCCCTTGCTTCTCACCAGATTGATCAATCAATTGGTAAACGCTACAGTTAATAAAATTAACTATGTAAACGGGCGCTCTTCGTGCCCGTTTTTCTTAGTAAAGGAGTGATACTTATCAATAACTATCCAGTAAAATCAGGACCACAACGTCCGAAAAACACCAACAATGATCTCGTCAACGAACGCGTACGTTTCCCAGAAGTTCTTCTAATTGGAAAAAATGGAGAACAGCTTGGAAAAATGTCATCACGTGAAGCATACAATATCGCTGTCAGCAATGAACTCGATTTGTTATGCGTTGCTCCAAACGCAAATCCACCTGTTTGCAAAATTGTAAATTATGGAAAATATCGTTTCGAACAACAAAAGAAAGCCAAAGAAAGTAAGAAAAAACAACATGTAGTTGAAGTTAAAGAAGTTCAACTTACACCACAAATTGGCCAACACGACTTAGAAACAAAAGCAAAAGCTGCTAGACGTTTCTTAGAAGATGGCAATAAAGTTAAAATTGGCGTTAGATTCCGTGGTCGTCAAATGACCCACATTGAAGTTGGTGAGGAAGTTATGAATAAGTTTGTCGCCCTACTAGAAGATGTTGCTTCCATCGAGAAAAAACCAGCGATGGACGGCAAATGGCTAAACGCTGTAATAGCTTCAAAAGTGAAAAAATAGGAGGAAACAACAATGGCAAAAATGAAAACAAAAAGAGCCCTTGCAAAGCGTGTTAAAGTAACAGGCAGCGGAAAGCTCAAAAGACATAGTGCCTACACATCACATCTTGCCCCACGCAAGACAACAAAACAAAAAAGACATTTAAGAAAGGCTTCACTCGTCGACAAAACAGATTACAAGAGAGTGAAAACCCTTATTCAATAAGGAGGAATAACCAATGAGAGTTAAAAATAGTGTTGCGACACGTGCACGTCGTAAAAAAATTCTTAAAAGAGCAAAAGGTTATTTTGGTAGCAAACACCTCCTCTTCAAGACCGCTAAAGAACAAGTTCTTCGTTCATTAAGATATTCTTATATCGATCGTAAGAAGCTTAAAAGCGATTACCGTAAACTTTGGATTAAACGTATTAATGCTGCATGCCGCATGAACGACATCTCCTATTCACGTTTCATTGACGGACTAAACAAAGCAGGCGTTAAAGTTAATAGAAAAATGTTATCAGAACTCGCTATTAACGATCCAAAAGCCTTCTCAGATTTAGTTGCCGTTAGCAAAAAAGCTAACTAATCTAGTCCAATAAAAAACCATTGCTTAGCAATGGTTTTTATTTTGCTCTTTTTAGAATAAATCGTCTTCTTTTTTAACGTAAACAACTTCGATATTATTTAAGGCATCATCGATCATTTTCTGATAATCAAATTTGCTTTCAAATTCTTCGCATTTTTTAAGGTTAGGTTTAGTTTTAGGATTCTTTGGTGCAAAAATTGTACAACAATCTTCGTATGGTCTAATAGAAATATCGTAAGTGTCAATTCTACGAGAAATATTAATTATTTCTTCTTTATCAGTTGTCACAAGAGGTCTTATAACTGGCATATTTGTTATATCATTAATAACATTTAATGAATCAAGAGTTTGCGAAGCAACTTGCCCAACAGATTCTCCACTTGAAATAGCAAGAATATGTCTTCTTTTTGCTAAGCCGCTGGCAAGACGATACATCATTCTTCTCATAAGTGTTATTGCATAACTTTCATCACTAACTCTATATATTTCCTCTTGAATAGCAGTAAACGGAATAATATTTAAGCGAATATTTTCTTGATAACGATTAAGTTTTTTTAATAAATCTTTCAATTTTTCAATAACACCAATATTAGTATATGGAGGAGAAGCAAAATGTATGCATTCTATTGTGATTCCACGTTTCATAATCAAATAAGCCGCAACAGGAGAATCGATTCCTCCAGAAAGCATGTGCATTATTCTTCCTCCTGCACCTAAAGGATATCCCCCTGCTCCTTTATATGTTTTTGTAAAAACATATGCGCCTTCGTTTCTAATTTCGATTGACAAAAGAATATCTGGGTTATGAACATCGACAGTTAAAGATGTATTTTTCAATATCTCGCCCGCAATTATTCTGTTAATTTGGTCGGAAATTATTGGATAAGATTTATTAGCCCTTTTTGCCTTAACTTTAAATGTTTTGCCTTCTTCTTGTTTAATTAATTCAAGACAAACTTTTTTCAAATTTTCAATGTCATCATCTGTTCTTAATACCAAAGACATTGAATGAATGCCAGAAACATCTTGCAAAGATGTTATGACTTCCTTATAATCTTCGTCATTTAATTTAACATAAATATGGTCATAAAAAGTTTCAAAAGCCAAGTTTTTAAAATTACTTAAATTTAATTTAATATTCCTAGTTAAAAGACGAATAAAGTCTTTTTTATTTTTTCCTTTAGTTGATAATTCACCAAAACGAATCATTATATAATCGTATTTCATCTTATTCTCTCCAATATATTTGTTAATTCTTTTATAAATATATCAATATCATTATGTGAAACATTCTCATCAAACGATAATCTAATCGTATTCGCAGCAAGAACTTGGTCATTTTTAATAGCCATAATTACTTCAGAAATAGGTTCTTTTTTTGAATGACATGCAGATACACTACTAACGAAAATATTTTTTCTACTCAGCGCTTCTACAACAACACTTGCTTTTTTATTTGTTAAGGAAAAATTTAATATAAAAGGAGAACATTTCTCATCGCTATTAAGCTTAATTCCATCGATTTTTGTTAAAGAACTTCTCGTATATGAGTTCAGTTCAGAAATATATCTAATTTTTTTAATTAAATCACTACATTCAAGTTGAACTGATTTAGCTAAAGAAACCGCTAAAGCGACACTTTGCGTTCCACTTCTATAACCATCTTCTTGACCACCACCTGAAATAACAGGAAGAAAATCAATATTTTTCCTTGCAATAAGCGCTCCCGATCCTTTAATACCATGAAGTTTATGCCCGCTAAAAGAAAGCATATCAATGTCATTGTAAGGAAGTTCAATTTTTCCAATTGCTTGTGTGGCATCTACATGTAGCATCACTTTTGGAAATTCATGAACAATATTAATAATGTTTTTAATATCATTGATGCTTCCTGTTTCATTATTTATAGCCATTATAGAAACAAGAATTGTATTTGATTTAATCGCGTCTTTTAAATCTTTGATTTTAATTTTGCCATTATGATCAGCATTTAAAATTGTTACATCAAAGCCAAAATGTTCTTCGAGTTGTTTAAAACACTCAAGAACAGAAGGATGTTCAATATTTGTGGTTATAATATGTCTTCCACGATTTTTATATTTTAAGCAATAGCCTTTTATAGCTAAATTATTAGCTTCTGTTGCAGAAGAAAGAAAAATAACACGATGATTTTTGCATCTAAGCGTATTTAAAATCATTTCTCGTGCTTTATTTAAATATGTATTGGCTTCAATTCCTAAATGATGAATGCTATTAGGATTACCAAAAACATTTGTTTCAATCTTATTGAATAAATTTATTATTTCTTCATTAGGTAATGTTGTTGCGGCATTATCTAAATAAATTAAATTATTTTTTAGCATCATCTGTCTCGCTTGATTTTGATAATGCGTTGCCAGCAATAATATAGCTTTGCTCAAATTCACCATCATTGAAAAGCTGTTCAGCTTGATCTATTAATGACGATATTTCAGTTGTATGTTGTCTTTTTCTATTTGCATATATAATAGCGTTCGTAGCCGCGATCATCATGTTATAGTCTTGATATATAGCCCCTTTATCAAATATTTGATTGTTGATATCGTGTACTTCATTTACATAATTATTAATTTTATCAACATCAATTGGAGTAACTAGTAAAAGATCGTTAATATTGTTTAAAAGAGTATATAAACGATCAAATTTGCTTTTATATTTTTGAGAAATCTTTTCAACATTTATATCTCTAACTATTTTTTCATTTTCTTTAATTTTAAAGAAGTAATCATAAATTAAGTGATAAGCATTTTCAGAATCAACTCTTAATGAAGAAATATAATTAGAAAAATCATCCATTTCAGTAATTACACTTTCTGAAGCATCTTTTAATTCATCCATTTTTTCAATTAGCAATGTATAAGGTTGCTTTGTTGCACTATGAATCAATGTATCAAGCGAACGTTTTAGCGCACCTAATTTATTAATATCATTATTAATGGATGTAATTTTTGCTTGATGTTCATCATTAATAATATAAACTTTACTAACCTCTGGAATCGTATTACATAGTTTAATAAATCTTCTTTCAATAGTATTGACATTTGAATAAATAGAATCATTTTCACCATCAAATTTTTCTTTTGCTTTCTTTTCTTCATCGAAAGAAACAAAGAATTCATCGACACGCGATAAAATAAAATCAATCCTATCAGAAACACCTCTAATGTTAAATTGTTTAATTTTAACAATTAATTCATTTAATTCATCACGCATTTCTTTAATTGTTCGAGTAACGCCTAGATGATGAAGAGGATAATTCTCTTGTTGCATTAATTCATAAGCATTTTCAAGTGATGAAATTTTATCAGGTACAACGCTAATAACACTTGCACACAAATTTGGAAGTTCACCCATTGCATTAGATACCTCAATTAAGATTTTTTGTATCTTAGGTAAAATTGTATTTGCGTCATCATATTGGGCTGATTCAACAAAATCTTCAAATTGTTCAAATAAAGAATCAACATATTTAAAAATCTCTTCAAAAGAATCGCTCATTAATTGTAAATCGCTTTGTTTAGCGTAATACTCTTGCTTAATTCTTCGATAGCTTTCTTTCAAAGAAAGGGAAGCTTGTCTACAATCTTCTTCTGGTTTAACGACTTTTAATAACTCGTTATTAAGTTCATTAACTTTATCTTCGAAAACTTTTATAATTTCTTTTCCTTCAGGTAAAGCTTCATTTAAAACTTTGAATTTTTTGCCATTTAATAAATCCTTTAAGTTATTGATTGTTGATTGAGCTTTACTATCGTATTTATCGCGAATTTCTTTAAACTTTTTTAAAAATCTTGTATGAACATCGACATAAAGAAGATTTGTTCGTGAAATAATTTCAAGTCTTTTAACAATTGAGCATCTTGACCAATTAATAAAGCGTGTAAATATTGAAAACGACTTTCTAGATTTCTTATTTCTTTTTTATTTCTAGTTTTTTTGATAACAGTAAAATAAAGAATAACGAAAATTATTCCTAATAAAAGAACAGATCCACCGACAATTAAGCCGACAATTAAGCCAGTATTATTTTGATTATTTGAAAATATTAACATATCATTCACCTTGCGAAATGATTTTAGCATATAAAAGACTTCTTTTATATAAAAACAATTAAAATGTTACATAAAGTTAAGCGCTGAAAAGAACAAACATTAGATGAAAAGCGTAAATAAATCATTTTATTTAAATTATTTTGTTGACTTAAAACCTCATTATCTATAAGATAATTATTGCATTGTTGCAGCATGTAAATATTAATTCGTCTGATGTCGGAACAATCGTGAAAAAGTAACCTTCTGCTCATAAGGTGAAATTATATCCATAACATCCGGAATTAAGAATTTGCACCTCTTGCTTAATGCGTTAAGTGAAAGGAGATATATCATGAGATATACTGGATCAGATTACAAACGTTCACGTCGTCTTGGTTTTTCTACACTTGAAACTGGAAAAGAACTTGCAAAAAGAAGTTATGGCCCAGGTCAACACGGCAATGGTCGTAAGAGAAAACCATCAGAATACGGCAAACAATTAGTTGAAAAGCAAAAAATTAGACAAATGTATGGCGTTAACGAACGTCAATTCCGTCGTTTGTTTGAAATTGCTAGAGCTAGTGAAGAAGTTACAGGTATTGCTTTCTTCAGAATCCTTGAATCACGTTTAGACAATTTAGTCTATCGTATGGGTTTTGCAAGAAGCCGTCGTGCTTCACGTCAACTTGTCAACCATGGTCATATTACTGTTAATGGCAAAAAAGTTGATATTCCATCATACCTTTGCAAAGTTGGCGACAAAATTGCCATCAAAGAAGGACATGATCTTAAAGTTGTAAAAGAAGCTCTCGAAAGCAAACCAGCATCCGTTGCTTATGTCCAAGTAGATGTCGAAAAGAAAGAAGGTACATTCCTTCGTTTCCCAGAAAGAAAAGAACTTCCACAAGACATCAACGAAGCACAAGTCATCGAATACTACAACAGATTACTGTAATAATGAGCAAATTAAAGAGTGGCACTGCCACTCTTTTTTTGTTAAATAAAATACTATTTTAATTTGAAGGTGTATCAATATTTAAATATGTAACTGTTGCTCTTTCGTAATTACAAGAAAATTTAGTATATTTATCTTCGCTAATTGTATGGTTAATTTCTTTAAGCATTAAATCATCAACACGATATAAAAGAGTTTGATTATCTAAATCGCCTTCAGCACATACACTTTTTTCATTAAATGATGTAAACATAATTCCGTCTGTGCTTACGACATCATAATAATTAATTATTTTTTCAATTCTTTCTAGGGAACTATCTAATAATGAATTAATTTCTGATGTTACGTCGATTATTATATTGTTCCAACTTTCATCAGTATATTCACTCCATTCATAATCAACAGCTGGGAAATTGTTTTTGTCCACCGCTCCATCATATCTTTGGCCTTTAAAAATATAATTCTTCTCGCCGTTATTTTTTACATAATACCAATGTTCTTCTAAATGAAGATAACTTATTTTATATGAATAAAAGAACATGGAATTTTTGTCATAAATTACTTTTTTATTAAAATAATTATTCTCACCATCGTAATTATCATATTTATAAGTGAATTTCTCATAAACATTTGGTTTTTGTTTTAAAGCATCTTTTATATTGTTTAATGTATTTTTAGCATCAGCGCTTGTTACTAAAACACCGTGGCAAGAAGTTACCAAAGGAATAATAAACAATGATGATAATAAATATTTTCTATTCATACTAATTAAATCTAACTAAATAATAATTTTTCTTTCCGCGTTTAACGATAACAAATTCATTGAAAAAAGCGTCTTCTTTTGTTATATGTTTTTCCAAATCATTAACCTTATCGCCGTTAATTGAAACAGAGTTTCCTTTAATAAATTCACGAGCTTCACGTTTGCTTGAGGCCGCTTTTATAGAAATTAAAAGATCTTCTAAAAGAAGTCCTTCATCAACTTTAACTTCCATATTGCCAAGAAGCTCAACAATGTTATCTTTACTTAATGATTTAATATCGCCTGAAAATAAAGCATTTGACATATTAATTGCTTCTTTTGCTTTTTCTTCACCGTGAATAATTGAAGTGACTTCATAAGCTAAAGCTTTTTGCGCAATTCTTTGGCCTAAATGTTCGTAGTGATCTTTTATTATTGACTCGATTTCATCGATTGATTTAAAACTGAATATCTTTAGATATCTTGCAGCGTCATCATCACCGCTATTATATAAGAATTGATATAATTTATATGGAGAAACAAGTTTTGCATCAAGATATAATGCTCCGCCTTCTGATTTTCCGAATTTCTTACCTTGGCTATCTAAAAGAAGTGGAACAGTAAAACATCCTGCTTTTGTATCAACTCCTTGAGTTTTTCTAATTAATTCAAGACCGCTTGTTAAATTTCCCCATTGATCTCCCCCGCCAATTTGAATCTTGCAATTTTCGTTTAAAAATAAATGCAAAAAGTCGATTGATTGAAGAATTGTATAAGAGAATTCTGTATAAGAAATTCCACTTTGAAGTCTTGAAGCGACTATATCTTTAGAAAGCATATAATTGATTGGGAAATATTTCCCATAATCTCTTAAATAGTCGAGCAAATTAAGTTTGCTTAACCAATCATAGTTATTAACAATCATTCCTTTTTCAGGATTTGTTAAGTCAATAAATCTTTCAAGTTGTTCTTTAATAGCGGCTGTATTTTTACCAACTGATTCAGCATTAAGCAAATTTCTTTCTTTTGATTTTCCGCTTGGATCGCCTATCATTCCGGTGCCACCACCGACAAGAGCTATAATTTTATGTCCTGCTCTTTGCAAACGCATAAGCATTGAAATCATGACGAAGTTTCCTAAATGCATTGAAGATGCAGAAGGATCAAATCCGCAATAAATTGTTTGAGGCTCATCAAGAAGTTTTCTAACTTCTTCTTCGTTAGAAAAATCTTTAATAAGTCCCCTATATTTTAATTCATCTATAATATTAGCCATTTTTTACTCCTTTGTGGAATTGCGTTTAATATATGTTGACTCAAAACGATATGTTTTTTGTTCGAGTTCATTGTTAGATAAATCAATGAGCATATACATAGCACGCTTTCCAACTTCTTGCATATCGATATTCATGCTCGATAATGTAGGACGAACAATGTTTGCGTATTTTGTACCAATAAGTGATAATATTTCAACATCTTCAGGAATTCTTAATCCAGAATCAGTTGCGGCATTTGCAACCGCTGTGGCAATTGAATCACGATAAGCAATAAAATAACCTTCTTTATTTTCTGCGAAAAAGTCTTTAAAGTCTTGATATGTTCTTGTATAAGAATCATCAACATTCATGATGCGATATTCTTTGTTTGCTTCATTACATGCTCTGATAAATGCTTTTTCTGTGCGAGCAAGCAATCTACCACAATTATGAACATGTAGGAATATAGGACATTTGTTGTCTTCTTTTTCGAAATGATGTTCAAGAATATGTCTTAAATTATGTTCATAACCAAAAACAATGCAACCTGTTCTATCGCCTTCAACTTTATTGTTGATAACAACGCAAGGCACACGGTATGAAGATAATTTAGCAATATCTTCTTCATCGAGTTCATCATCGAATATAATTGCGCCATCAACGTGGCTTGTAATTACTTTTTCAAGCATTCTTAAAGCATCTTCACGAGAGTGAGCTGTAACAAAAAGTGATAATGTGAATCCTTTTTCTTTAGCAACTTCAGTGATGCCATTAAGCATATTTGAAATATATACATAATTGGCGGAAGGAATAACAACGCCAATATTTGTAGATTTATTTGTAGCAAGAGCTTGTGCAAGCCCGCTCGGTTTATATCCTAAACGAGCAATTGTGGCTTCAACTTTTGCTCTAGTTTCTGGGGTAACATTACTTTGTTTATTAATTACTCTACTTACTGTAGCCAAAGAAACGCCACTTGCCTTTGCAACTTCATAAATTGTAACGCGATCTTTTAGATAATCCATGTAAATTTACCTCTTTTCTTTTCGCTTTCATTATAAATGAAAATTTTTTCATATACAATCAGCATTTAAATTCTTATATTAATAAATTGGATAAGGAACTTTTTTAAGTCTATTTGAAGGAATGTTTCTTCTTCCTTCTTTAGCTTGATCTTTTCCGTCAAGCATTACAAGGTCTCCTGTAAAACCAACTGTCATGTTGTTGACAAACGATGTGCCAACTCCATATGTATCAACAGGTACATTAAGTTTTACCCATTCTTTGATTTTATCTTTGTTAAATGACGATGAAACGATGATTTTTACATAATCGAATCCATTTTTATCAAGTTCTTCTCTTAATGCAAAAATTAATTCTTTACAAACGCCATGAGGGTCAAATCCGCTTGTATCTTTATCATCAAAATAATGATCGATAAGAGCTTTTGATGTGTCAACTCTAACCGCTCTTAAATTGTGGCCAAGATGTCTTGCAAGCATCAAAGAATCATGAACAACATTATTATGATAGTCAATTAAAGCGGTAACAGGTTCATCAGGAAATGTTTCATGATAAATGTCGCTTGCTTTACAAATGTCTCCACCGCAAATTTGAATTAGGGCATGAGGCATTGTTCCCATGCCTTTACCTCCCCACCACAAACCTTGAGCATCGGTTGAAACTTTTTTTATTCCCGCAACATAAGTAGCGTAACCATCACCAATTTGAGTGTTATATTCGTCTTGTCTATCAGCCATTGAAAATATATCTTTTCCTTTAAGTTCTCTTACAACACGATAAACATTGGTGGCTACTGAACTTCTACGAGCAAGAATGCCATCTATCATGCTTTCAAGAAAACCAAAATATTCATATTTTCCAGTAACTTTTAAAACAGGTTCATTTGCGTTAATTAAATCACCATCATTAAGAGCTTCAATGCAAAGAGATTCTGGATGAACAGCAAATGTGTGAACTAATGCGATTGCTTCATCTATTCCACACGCCATTGCATCATCTGTTCTTTGAAACCATTGCATTGTAACAATGTGATTCGGCATGCATTTTTCAACAATTTTTCTACTTTTTATAAAATAATTCGCGGCGAAAAAACCGTCTTTTAGTCTAGGATCGAAATTAAATGTTTTATTTGTAAGACGAGATATTTTTCCTGCCTCTTTTAATTTGATTTCTAATTCCATAATTATTCCTCCAAAGGTTCTATATTTGCGTTTATTAATATGTGGTTAATTATTTTAATAAATTCAGGTGTTGGTTCATCGATTTCTCCGTTATGAAATATACGTACAATTTTCGAAAAATCAAATATATTAACACCGATTAAAATGCCATCTTTATAAAGCGCTACAGCATTAACATTAGTGATTATTTTGTTTGGAATAGCATTATTATCATAAATGATTAATAATACATCTCCAACTGCTTGTCTATTATAATAAATCTTAGGCATTTTTCTTTAAAATGATTCGATGAATTGGGTGATTTAATTCACGGAACTTCCTTTCATATTCTGTCATAGCGTCATTATTTTCATCAAAGTAATAATTATCTTCATGACTTACTAATTCAAATTTAGATTGTTTAATTTCTTCTAATGTAAATTCATAAAGAGAATCATTATCACTTTTGAAATATAAATAAGCTCCATTTTTAAGCATTCTGTAATATTCATTTAAAAATGTTATAAATGTTAATCTTCTTTTAGCATGTTTTTTCTTAGGCCAAGGGTCAACAAAATTTAAAAATATGCCATCGACATAATTGTCAGGTATTTGTTCAAAAAGAACTTTTGTATCAAATGGAAAAACTAATACATTTTTAACTTCTGCATCAGTTAATTTTTTAGCCATCATACCAGCGACAGTTTCAACTTTTTCAACCGCTAAAAAACTATATTCTGGATGCATTTGAGAAAAGCGCAAAATAAAATCACCTTTTCCGGAGCCAATTTCCATAAATAAAGGTTTTTTATAGAAATCATTATTTAAATCAATTTTATCGATAACTATTGGATGATTATCTTTTAGATAATCAACTGCCCATTGTTTAAATTTTGTTCTCATAAATCTCCTAATAATTTAATAGCGTGTGCATAAATAACAGCGCTTAAATAAATATCATCGATAGGCATATATTCGTTTGGTTCATGCATTGAAGAAATTCTTCCTGGGAATAATGCTCCAAAAGCAACTGTATTTGGTGCATGTTTAGCGTATGTTCCTCCACCAGTAGTAAGAGGTTCACTATTATCATTAGTTTCTTCTCTATATGCTTTAAGAAGAGTTTTTACTAAATCACAATTTGGATCATAAAGAAGATATGGAGATGGCTCTTTATGAGTTGATTTTGTATTAAAGAATTTATCAAAATTAGAAATAAATTCATTAGGATTAGTAAGTTCGTTATATCTAAAATTAACAGTCATATCTAACAATGAATTTTCATATCTAACAATGCCGAGACAATATGTTGTGTCTTTAAGAAGTTTGGATGATGAATAACCATTAAAAGCTTTTCCAGACGTATCAGATAATTTATCTCCTAAAAGAGATAATTCTTTAATTTTATAAAAATCACCAAGTTGTTTAAACGCAACCAAAGCTGCATTAATTCCAAGTTCTGGTGTGCTTCCATGAACTGCTTTTCCAATAAATGTTAAATGGTCATTAGAAGTAACAAAATCAATGTTGTTCTTTTTAAGATATTCAATGAATTTTTCGTCATGATCCATATAAACATCAAATTTATCAATGACTGCATTTGAAACTAAACCACCACTCATTTTATGAATAAATGGTGCATCAATTTTAATTTTTGCATCAAAATCGCATATTCCTTTTTCACCATAAATAAGAGGAAAATCACTATCAGGAGTAAAACCAAAAGTAGGTGCTTCTTTGTGAAGATTATGGAAATAATATTCAAGACAGCTTGAACCTCTTTCTTCATCTCCTCCAACAACAATTCTTACTCTTGTATCTTTTAATAAATTAGCGTCGAAAAGTGCTTTTGTTGCATATAAGGCCGCTACAAAAGGACCTTTATCATCGCTACTACCACGAGCGTAAAGTTTTCCGTCTTTAATAATTGGATCAAATGGATCGTGATCCCAGTCTCCAATTGCAGGAACTACATCACCATGTGCAAAAATGCCAATTAATTTCTTTCCTTCGCCCATTGTAAGTTCTGTTGCATATCCATCACAATAATCAACTTTAAAACCTAATTTACTTCCAAGTACACCAACTGCTTTAAGAACATTATCGACATTTTCACCAAAAGGTTTTTCTTTACTAGAAGTTTTTTCATCATAAACTGATGGTATTTTTAATAAATCGATAAGACTCGATATCATATCACCATCATATTTTTGCATTAATTTTTTGTAATCCATTTTTATCTACCCATATTATCTAAATATATTAGATAAATTCCTTTCAAAACAAAGTCAGAATCTATAACAAATTCATCGGCGTCATCTTTAAATAAATATGCATTTCCGCCTGTTAGAATTTTGTTTATTTTTCCATCAAACATTTCGTCAACTATATTAGAACTATTTTTAATAAGGCCAAGCGTTCCGTAATATAAACCACTTTGCATAGCATCAACGGTGTTATTTCCTAAAAATTTCTTTGGTTTTTTATTTAAAGAAATTTCTGGAAGTAAAGCAGTTTTTTCTTTCATTGCCTTTAGACAAGTTTCAACTCCAGGAAAGAATGATGTGCCAATAAATTTTTTATTTTCATCAAGAACAATTAATTTTGTAATTGTGCCTAAATCAATAATTAATGTTGGTGCATTGAATAATTTCTTTCCCGCGATAGCGTCCGCTAAAAGGTCACCGCCTACTTCTTTTGGGTTATTTACACTCATTTCTACATCGAAATAATACGTATTATCCATAACTGGAATTATTTTTCCAAACGCTTCTTTAAGCAATGTGATAATCGCTTGATTAAGCGAAGGAACAACACTAGAAATAAGACCACCAAGCAAATCTTCATCTTTCAAGGATAGTTTCTTTTTAAAATTTAATATTCTTGAAAGTGAGCCGTTTATCGTATCTATTGATGAGTGAATATCAATTCTTGAACAAATTTGACCATCTTTAAAAACACCGATTGATGTATTTGTATTTCCGCAGTCAACTATAAGAACATATTTATTCATATTAAATAGCAACTATATTAACAATTTTGCCTTTCACAACAATAATTCGTTTTATGGTTTTACCATCAATGTGCTTTTTAACAATATCTAAAGATAAGGCTTTATTTTGAAGCTCCTCATCAGAGATATTTTTATCAACTTCAATTGTTGCACGCAATTTTCCGTTAACCGAAACAGCAATTTTAATTGTATCAAGTGTCAATAATGCTTCGTTATAAACTGGCCATTTTTCATAATCTACAAGTGTTTTCCCTGTTAATTTTTCAAATAGTTCTTCACCAACAAATGGGCAAATGCAGCTAAACATTTTTATAAAGCCTTCCATATATGGTCTATATAAGGAATTGGCTTTATACATAGCATTTACATAAATCATCATTTGTGAAATAGCTGTATTTATTTGTAAATTTTCAAAATCATATGTAACTTTCTTAACTGTTGCATTATATGCAAAATCAAGTTCATGTGAATTTTCTTCAGAAATCTTTTTCACAAATTCTTCATCAGTATATAAGCGATAAACTCTTTCTATAAATCTTCTAGCGCCACCAATGCCTTGTGTAGACCATGGGAAGCTTTCTTCAAGAGGTCCAGCAAACATTTCAAATAAGCGAAGTGAATCAGCACCATAATCGCGAACAATATCATCAGGATTAATGACATTACCACGAGATTTAGACATTTTTTCACCATTTTCGCCCAAAATCATGCCTTGATGGAATAATTTTTTGAATGGTTCGCTTGTAAAAACATATCCTTTATCGAATAAGAATTTGTGCCAAAATCTAGCATATAAAAGGTGTAAAACAGCGTGTTCAGCGCCACCGATATATAAATCTACTGGAAGCCAATGTTTAATTAATTTTGGGTCAGCAAATTCATTATTGTTATGTGGATCTAAATAGCGAATATAATACCAACATGAACCTGCCCATTGAGGCATCGTATTGGTTTCACGAATACCATGAACTCCATTAATATTAACATTTAACCAATCAGTAGCGTTTTTAAGAGGTGATAATCCATCTCCACCTGGCGCGTATTTGTCAAGTTCAGGTAAAGTTAATGGGAGTTCATCTTTATTTAAAACATAAGTTTCACCGTTATCTAAAAATACAACAGGAATTGGCTCTCCCCAATATCTTTGACGTGAAAAAATCCAGTCTCTTAATTTATAATTAACCTTAATTTTTCCAGCACCCATTTTCTCAAGATGCTCGATAATTATTTTTTTAGCATCAGCAATATTTAATCCGTTTGCAAATTCACTATTAATATGAGGCGCATCACCTTCAAAAGCATGTTCGCTAATATCGCCTTCTAATACTTGAATTATTCCAAGATTATGTTTTTTTGCAAATTCATAATCTCTTTGATCATGAGCAGGGACGGCCATAACTGTGCCACTACCATATCCATATAAAACATAATCGGCGGCAAATATAGGAACTTTCTTGCCGTTAATTGGATTAATAGCATATGCTCCGATAAATACACCACTCTTGTCTTTATTTAATTCAGTTCTTTCCATATCGGATTTACTTTTAATAGAATCGATATATTTATTAACTTCATCTAAACATTCTTTTGTTGCAAGTTCTTTTACAAGAGGATGTTCTGGTGCCAAACAACAATATGTACAACCAAATAATGTATCTGCTCTTGTTGTGAAAACATTAAATGTTTTGTCGCTTCCATCAATTTTAAATGTAATTTCCGCGCCAATAGATTTACCGATCCAATTGGTTTGCATATTGATTGTTGATTTTGGCCAGTCAAGAGTTGATAAACCATCTAATAATTTTTCTGCATAGCTAGTTATTGAAAGCACCCATTGACGCATAGGCATTTTTATAACTGGATAGCCACCGCGTTCGCTTTTTCCATCAATAACTTCTTCGTTAGCTAAAACTGTTCCAAGTTGAGGACAATAGTTGACAGGAATATTGCTAACATATGCCAAACCACTTTTATAAAGTTCAGTAAATATCCATTGTGTCCATTTATAATAAGTTGGGTCACTTGTCGCAATTTCTTTGCTCCAGTCATATGAAAAGCCTAAACTCTTAATTTGCTTTTTAAAATTGGCAATATTTTTTTGTGTAAATTCATCAGGATGCTTGTTATTTTTAATTGCAAATTGTTCTGCAGGAAGTCCAAAAGAATCCCATCCCATTGGATGAAGAACATTAAATCCTTGCATTCTTTTCATTCTTGCAACAACATCTGTTGCAGTATATCCCTCAGGATGACCAACATGAAGTCCTTGTCCGCTTGGATAAGGAAACATGTCTAAAATATAATATTTTGGTTTTGAAAAATCGTATACATCGCAATAAAATGGTTTCTTCTCTTCATAAATCTTAGCCCATTTTTGCTCTATTTTTTGATGTTCGTAACTCATTTAGTTACCGCCTTTCTATATAAATCAATGTATTCTTGGCATGATTTTTTCCATGATCTATCAAGAACCATTGCATTTTTAATCATTTTATTAAGCACTTTTTTATCATTGAATACTTTAAGAGAATAATTAATCGTTTCTCCTAAGGCTATTCCATCATAATTATCAAACATGAATCCGTTAGCGCTATCCGCATTCTTATTATTATAAGGAATAACAGTATCCGCTAAACCGCCTGTTTTTCTTACTATTGGAAGAGTTCCATATCTTTGAGCAATAATTTGTCCAATTCCACATGGTTCGAACAATGAAGGCATTAAGAAGAAATCACTTCCAGCATAAACTTTATGCGCTAATGTGTCGTTATATCCAATATAAATACCAACATTATTTGGATATGTATCTCTTAATGTTTGGAAATGATGTTCAAGTTCTTTTTCACCGCTTCCAAGAATAATTACACTTGCTCCTAAAGAAACTAAATAAGAAACATTTGACAAAACTAAATCAATTCCTTTTTGCCATGTTAAACGAGAAACAAGTCCAAATACTGGTCCATTATTTTGTGGCAAAGAGAATGAATTAAGCAAATCTTTTTTGTTTGCGGCTTTTGCACGCAAGAATGCATCAGAAGAATAATTTTTAGCAATTTTTGTATCTGTTTTAGGATTGAATTCAACAGTATCTAAACCATTAATAATTCCAACAAAATCATCTTTTCTAAGAGTAAGAACTGCAGATAAACCATGTGAAAGTTCACTTGTTAATAATTCGTTCCTATGAGTTGGTGAAACTGTTGATATTTCATCAGCGTAAACAATCGCGCTTTTTAAAGTAGAAACTTGTCCTTCAAATCTAACAATTCCTTTATCATAAAGTTCAGCAGAAAGTCCAAAATAATTATTTAAAAAGTATTTATCCATCATACCTTTGAATGCTGGATTATGAATTGTTAATACTGTATGAATTCCTTGATAAAATTCATCATAACTATATTTTTCTTTCAATAAGCAAGGAATCATTCCACCTTGCCAGTCATGAACATGAACAATATCTGGTTTGAAATTTATTGCTTTTAGCGCATCTAATGCCGCTAAAGAAAAATATGCAAATCTTTCTTGATCATCGTTATAACCATATAAGTCGTCACGATTAAAATAATATTCGTTATCAATTAAATAATAATCAATACCATCAATTACAAGTTTATAAATGCCTACATATTGTCTTCTCCAAGACATATCAAGATAAAAATGAGTTACGAATGTAGCATCTTTAATTTTGTTCTTGATTGTTTTATAAAAAGGCATAATGATAATTGTTTTTTCATTATCAATATTTAATTCTCGGGAAAGAGAATATGTAACATCAGCTAAACCGCCACTTTTGCAAAGTGGATTAGCTTCACTTGTAATCATTGCAATTTTCATTTGTAAAAAGTTCCTTGTTCTAAATAAATTGGGCTTGTTTTCTTCCCTTCGATTTTTGCTGTTGAAGCGATATGACAATATTTATCGATAACAGCGTGTTTTATAACTGCTCCTGGATCAATATAAGTTCCAGTTAAAATAATTGAATCTTCAATTACAGCACCTTTTCCTATTTCAACATAACGGGAAATGATTGAATTTTTAATTGTTCCATCAACACTTGCACCATTTGCAATAAATGCATTGGATACATTTGAATTAAATCCATATTTAGCAGGGGCTGTATTATGGGTGAGAGTGTATATTGGCCAATCTTTTCCATATAAATTTTTAGCAATATTGTAATTAAGTAATTCGAATGAATAATCGACGAAATGTTGGAATGAATCAAAGCAACGAACATATCCTTTATATTCGAATGCTTTCACTCTAGCGGACTTGTTGATAACAAATTTCATAATTGCTTCTTTTAAAGATTTGCATTTGAAATAATCGCTATCATGAAGAATTCTTTGAAGAGTGTTCGCACCAATAACATATGTTTCCATCGATACATTTGCATCTTTACTTTTACCATTATTTTTCTTTAAAGAAATAACATTGTCGTCTTTTATTCCTACGATGTTACTTGTAGAAAATGCTTCATCGGCGTTATTGATATGAGAATAGACAATTGTTATATCGGCATCGCTTTCAAAATGTTGCTCAAGAAGAGGTCTAATATCTAAAGTAGATACAATATGAGCAGGTTGAACAACAATTGCGTCAGCTTTTGTTTCATATAAAACCCAGTCGTTATTTAATAAGCATTCAATATCTGTATTAATTTTTGGGTTTTTCATTCCTTTTTCATTAATGAGAATATTTTGTCTAGCAATTTTAGTGTTATTAACCCATGTTTTTAATGAACCAACATGTTTTGAAACGCTTCTAAAGTTGTCCTTAACTAAAATATTAAAATCATCAATTCCTGAATTAGTGAAATTTGATAACGCAAAATCCATTAAAGCAAATCGTCCTAAAAATGATGTAGAACCTAATGTTCTTTTTTCAGTTAAAGGACCTAGATTTGGTGAATTGAAAAGATTTAAAAAACCAACTACACGTCTACTCATGATTTCTTACCACCTTTTTTGAATATAAAATAACTTGATCTTCTGGCGCTGAAACTTCTTCGTTTGGACCAACAATTGAATCAGGTGCTAAAACAGCATTTTTAACAACTGCTCCTTCTTTGATCCTTGCACCAGGCATCAATACTGAATTAATAACTTTCGCACCTTCATAAACAATTACTTCATTTGAGATAACTGAATGTTCAACGCTACCAAAAATAATTGCTCCTTGATTTATAAGTGAATCTTTTACTGATGCATTACTTCCAATGTATTGAGGATGAGAATTTGTATCTTCACTATAAATGCGATTTCCATTTGTTATATCACTTAAATGACCGCCTTTACTTGCTGATAAAAGTAAATCCATATTAGCTTGATGAAGAGATGCAATAGTTCCAACATCTTTCCAATAACCTTTATATACATAAGACATCATCTTTTTGCCATCGTTTAGCATTGTAGGAATAATATCTTTTCCAAAATCGTGCGATGATTTAGGATTTTGTGCATCTGCTATTAAATATTTCCTAAGGGCTTTATATTTAAAAATATAAATTCCCATACTTGCTAAATTTGAAACAGGATGAGCAGGTTTTTCTTGGAATTCTACAATTTGTCCTTTTTCATCTGTTACTAAAATTCCAAATCTACTAGCTTCTTTCATTGGAACTTGATAAACAGCTATTGTACAATCAGCGGAATTGTCTAAATGTTGCTCAAGCATTTCATCATATGTTGTGCAATAAATGTGGTCACCAGATAAAATCAAAACATTTTCTGGATCAAGAGAATCTAGAAAATCTAGGTTGCAATAGATTGCATCCGCAGTACCTTTAAACCAAGATAACCCTTCTTCGGTTTGGCGAGGGGTTAATGTTGTTGTTGATGAACGGGTACCGCTTAAGCCCCATTTTTCACCATCGCCAATGTATCTGTCTAATGAAACAGATTCATACTGCATCAAAACACCGACATTATGAATGCCGCTATTCGCGCAATTTGAGAGAGGAAAATCGATAATACGATATTTCGCTCCAAAACTAACTGCAGGCTTGGCAATTTTCTTCGTCAATGCTTCTAGACGAGTTCCTTTTCCTCCAGCTAGTATCATAGCAACCATTTTTTCTGACATAGTTAGCTCCTTATTAAATAAAAATTATTTTTATTTCCTAGATAATTTTAGCATAACAATCTATCATCTTAAAAGATAGTTTTGCTGATATTTTAAAGTTGTTTATAATTAATATATGCAAAAAAATGAAAACGACAACAAATTAAAGATTTCTTCTACACGAATTATATTGATTTTTATAGCTTGCTTTTTTGTTTTCGAAATAATCTTTTATGTATCATTTCAATACAAAAACTTTTGGCCTTTAGAGGAAAGTTTTTATATTTATACCCCTGCTTTAGCAATATCTACAATTATTTTCTGTGTAATTTCAATAACTCAAACTTATTACAAGGTCGATAAGCATAAAATCACCCATGTAAAAATGGGGAAAACATATGAATATTATTTTAAAGATATCATCTATATCGATGAAGAATGGTCGAAGAAGCACAAAATGCTTTTATTTTACCAAAACGATGGAAAAGGTAGATATTTAGCCTTTGATAAAGATGGAATTATTTTTGATTATACACTTGAATATTCAAGGCTAATTTCTAGAGAAGAATTCAAAATGCGTTTTCCTAACGTAAAACTTTAGTTTACAAGTGTGAAAACACATGATAAAATACAACTTGCATTTTTAGAAAAAGTGAGGTTATAAATATGTCAAGAGTATGTCAAATCACAGGCGTTGGCCGCCACACAGGTAATGCACGTTCACACAGCAATATTGCTACACGTCGCGTTTGGAATGCCAACCTTCAAAAATATAAAATGAACATTGATGGCAAAGTTGTTACTGTTCGTATGACAGCAAGAGCACATCGTTCATTAATGAAAAAAGCAAAATAGTTTCATTCCTCACATTTAAAAAGGCTCGATTGAGCCTTTTAATTTTGCTTAGTTGATCAACGAAGTTAAGAATAAAATCTGAGCAAATAAAATAACTACCATAGAAATCCACTCGCTATAAGCAAGAGGAAAAAATTTCGGCCTTGTATAATATTTTTCTTCACCTTGAATGTGTTCATCAAGCAATGCCCATTGTTTTAATTTTGGATTAAATATTACCACCGCCATAAGAACAATAAATAAAACGCCAACTATTCCAAGAGCTAAATGATATCCGCCCTCATTAAATCTATTAAGCATTGAGTAGGCAACAAATTGTCTAACAACCGCCAAAGCAACTGAAAGAAAAGCTCCAGACATTAAAAGTGTTGAACAAATCAAATGTTCGCGTTGATATTTTAATGGTAAATAGAAAACAATAAGCATGAAAATTCCTGAAACACCTATGACAAATGTTATGACAATAGGAAGAATAGAATTTTCTTTTAAGTCACCAACAAATGGAAGAATAGTGCCTAGTGATGCGAATAAAGATATTATGAAAATGATTGAAAATATTTTTGCAATATTTGAAAAACATTCATATGGAAAATGGTTGACAAATGAAAAACCATCATATTTTTTTCTTCCCTTTAAATAAGAAAAAAGAATCATTAAACCAAATGAAATAACATTGACAATTAAAATAATTAACCAAATGATATTAAATTCAATCATCTTAATGAATCAATCCTTTCTTTGATATCATCATGACCAAAAATATAACTACCAGCGACTAAAATATCTGCACCAGCTTTACGACATTTATGCCCGGTAATATCGTTAATTCCCCCATCGACTTCGATAAGACAATTATATCCATTTTTATCGATTATATGGCGAAGCTTAGAAATTTTTCTAAGAGCCATTGGCATAAATTTTTGTCCGCCTTTACCAGGTTCAACACTCATCACTAAAACCACATCTACTTTATCAAGTAAAGGAATAATATCTTTAACTTTGGTTTTTGGTTTAATTGAAATTCCTGCTTTAACATTATTTTCATGGAGGTATTTTATAATTTTTCCAGCGCAGATTGGACATTCAACAGCTTCATAATGAAATGTAATTAAGTCAGCGCCAGCATCCACAAATTGTTTTGATACTTCTTTAGGATCACTGACCATAATATGGACATCATTTACCATTTTATGTTTCTTTGCAAACTCTTTGACGACATCAACTGAAAATGAAGTATTTGGAACAAAAATGCCATCCATTATATCCCAATGAAGATATTCAGCACCACATTCTTCAACTTTTTTAATTTCATTATATAAATCATCTTTATTAGCCGCTAAAAGGCTTGGAGCTACATAATCTTTCATTTATTTATACCTCTCTTTTTTATATGGAAGTTCATTTAACAACTTCAAGTATATTGTATAACTATCTTTTGAAAGAACACCATTATCAATTTGTTTTTTAATCATGCATTCTTTCTCATTGATATGTAAACAATTTGAAAAATAACATTCATTATAATATTTATTAAACCCAGGAAAATATGCCGATAAATCTTCCTTATAAATATTAAGATCGATAGAAGAAAAGCCAGGAGTATCTCCGATAAAACCATTGTTATATGGAAGAAGAATTACTTCTTTTGTTTGATGTTTGCCTCTTCCAAGGGCTGTTGAATATTCACCAATTTTTCTATCATAAAGCGGATCAATTAAATTAATTAAAGAAGATTTCCCAACACCTGTTTGACCCATAAAAATAGATGTTTTGTCATTTAATTCTTTTTTTATTAGCTCGATTTCATCATTATTGTTTTTTGATAATGTGAAAACATCAATACCTAGATTTTTTAGTTCTTTAATTAAATTATCAATCTCATCATTTTCATCCATTAAATCACATTTACTTAATATAACTTTTGCAGGTATATTGTTCATGTTTACATAAGTTAAAAACTTATATAAAAGTAATTTAGAAAAATTTGGTTCTTTCATAGACATAACTATGAATATTTGATCAATATTGCTAACTAAAGGCCTAATTAATTCATTTTTTCTTTCAAGTTTTGTTTGAATAATAAAATTATCATCATTAAAAACGACATCATCGCCCACTAAAAGGCGTTCTTTTTTATATCTAAAAATACCTTTAATAAAACTATTGTATGTTATTCCGTCAGAATAAATGACATATTTTCCGTTAATTATAGATATGATTTTTCCGACCATTATTTAAAACCAAAAATCGTCTTTAAAATAGATTTCTTTTCTTTAAAATTGTCTTTGTTGTCCATTGCGGATTTAACAGCTTCAAACATTTCATCAGCACTTTTATATCTTTCTTTTGGATTTTTCTTGCATGCTTTTAAAATGATTTTATCAATATCTTTTGGAACGCTTGGAGTATATTTTGTAGCACTTGGAAATGGTTTTCTTACATGTGCAACTGCAACATCAACAGCGTGAGCTTCTTCAAAAGGAAGTCTTCCAGTTATGAGTTCAAAAAATGTTACACCGAGAGAATATATATCGCTTTGAACAGTTGGGGCTTTGCCAGCACAAATCTCTGGAGCTAAATAAAACACCGATCCAAGAATACCTTTTTCAGTCTTTGTTTCATCTAAATTAGCGTCAACTGCGATACCAAAGTCCGCTAATTTGACTGTTCCATCAGGCAAATAGAAAATATTTTGTGGCTTAATGTCACGATGAATAATTCCGTGTTTATGAATATAACTCACCGCATCAAGAAGTTGAATCATAATTTGGCATGATTCATAAACAGTTAATTGAGTTAAAAACTCAAGTTTTTCATGCAGGGTTTGTCCTTTTATATATTCATAAACCATGTAAGGTCTAGAATCGACTTCTCCTCTTGAAAAAACATGAATAATATTCGGATGATTCATTGCGGCGCATGCTGTCGCTTCTCTTTCAAAGCGCACTACATTTTGACTATCGTCAAGAAGCTCTTCTCTCATAATTTTAATCGCAACAATTTTATGTGCGATTATGTCAGTCGCTTCGAAAACCTCCGCCATTCCACCAGTTCCAATTCTTCCGGTAATGCGATAACGATTATCGATGCGTTCACCAATTTTAATCATTGTCAATCGCCTCCCAGTAAGAAATACCGATGTTATCTGAACCACCGTTGTTATTGGCTATAGATATTAAAGTATCTATTTTTTGATCTATTCTTTCATCTGTTCTTAAACATGAATGAATTTCAGCTTCGGTGGCATTATTGTATAAACCATCTGAACATAAAAGAATTGGATTTTTTAAGTTTTGATACACATTAACTGAAAAAGAAGCAGATGGAAATGTTCCAAGAGCGTTCATAAGAATATGCCTTTCGCTAGATGTGGCCATTTGTTCTTTTGAAATCTTTCCAGTCTTATAAAGATATTCGACATAAGTTTGATCTTCAGTTAATTGTTTTAAATCATTAAAACGAATTGAGTAGGCTCTAGAATCACCAATATTTACAATGAATAAAAATTCTTTATAGAACAAAGCAAGAACAAGAGTTGTTCCCATGTCTTTATATTCAGGATTTGAAAGTGCTTCGTTATATATTTTTGAATTTACTAAACGGATTGTTTTATTAATCCACATTCTTACACTTATACGATTTAAAAAACCATTTTTATTTCTGAATTCTTCGATAATTGTTTCAGTTGCAATTCTAGATGCATAATCTCCTTTATTATGTCCACCCATTCCATCGCAAACACCTAAAAGAACGTCGCCAGATGAATTAATTAGCCCAAATGCTTGGTCTTCATTTGTTATGCGAACTCTACCTATATCAGTTTTACAAGCAAATTGTCCTTTAATTGTTTTTCTTTTCATAATATTCCTTTGCGCGAAGCTGTCCACATGCAGCGTCAATATCGTTTCCAAATTCTTTGCGAATTGTGCAATTGACATGATGCTTTTTCATATAAGAAAAGAATTTATGAACAGATTCATCATCACTTCTTTTAAATGGTTTTTCGTTAACTGGATTATAAGGAATTAAATTCACGATATAAGTTGATGCATTATTAATTAATGAAACAAGTTCACTAGCGCATTTTAAATCATCATTAATTCCTTTTAATAAAATATATTCAAATGTAACACGTCTATTAGCGTGTTCTTCATAATATTTAATTGCATCCATTAGCTCATTTAATGGATATTTTTTGCTTATAGGCATTAGTCTATTTCTTAATTCATCATTTGGTGTATGAAGAGAAATGGCTAAATTTGTTTGTAGACCTTCTTTGGCGTATCTAATAATACCTGGAACTAATCCACATGTGGAAACAGTTATATGTCTTGCTCCAATAGCTAATCCTTTTTGATGATTAACTATGCGAATAAAATCGAGCACATTATCATAATTATCAAATGGTTCGCCTGTTCCCATAACAACAATATGAGTTACTCTTTGATTTTTTTCTTCAAGAAGAGAATTCATTACAAGAACTTGTCCAACCATTTCTTCAGGGAGAAGATCTCTATTTTTCTTTAAAAGTCCAGAAGCGCAAAAAGCACAACCCATATTGCATCCTACTTGACTTGTAACGCATATAGCGTTTCCATAATCATAAGGTAGTAAAGCCGTTTCTATTTTGTTTCCGTCTTCAAGTTCAAGAAGAAGTTTAATTGTGCCGTCTTTGCTTTCTTGTTTTTTGTAAATTTTAGGTAAGGTCAAGCAAAAATCTCTATTGAGTTCTTCTCGAAAAGATTTTGAAACATCGCTCATTTCATCGAAAGTTTTAGCTTTCTTTTCATAAATCCAACTATAAAGTTGTGTCGCGCGATATTTCTTTTGTCCACGAGACATTAATAAAGATTCTAATTTTGTTATTTCTTGGCCGTATAAATTAATCATTGTTTGATTTTTTTCTAATAATTGCTAAATAAAGTGTTGCGTTTTCTTTTTCAAATGGGAAATATTGTTTATCACTAATAAGTTCAAAATCAGGATGTTCTTTTAAGAAATTTGTAACAGTTCCCACAGTTTCTTTTTTATTCATGGTGTCAACCATATAAACAAGAAGACCTTCATCACTCACAAAAAGCGATAAATTATTTAACAAATGGAGTTCATTATTAATTAGCCCATCAAGATCATCCTTTTTGAAATGAATTAGATAATCAGGATATTGTCTAATTTTATCAAATGATGAAGATAAAGGATTAACAATAATCATATCTTGTTTATGAGAAATACCTGTTCTAAAAGCGATTTCTTCATTACCCATAAACATATTAATATTTTTGATTTTATTAATGCGAATAAATCTAAGCATTTCCGCTCTTTTGGAGATATCAGGAACAACGACATTTATTCCTTTTTCACCTTTGGAGCGAATATAAAGATCTTTAATTAAAGCATCTTCGTTTCCTGAATAAAGGCAATATTCATCACTTAATTCATCGATATTATCATCAAGTATTTTTTTATAAATGCCTTTCATTGGGAAAATAATATTCTTTTCATAAATATCTAATTTACGAGGATTGTTTTTTCCAACAAAATTATAAATATTTTCAATATCAGTTTTAACAAAATCTTCGCTTAATGTAACATCGCTGTTCTCATCGTATCGATATTCGTTTTTTAAAGGCAAAGAATTGGCTTTAAGAACTTTAAAAGTTACGCTTTTGCCATAGTGTTTATTCCACATTTTAATCAACCATGTCGGTGTATTAAAACGAATGGAAATATAATCTAATGATGTTCTATCAATATTTAATAAATCGCCAATATTTCCTTCAAAAGAAATAATTTTCTCAACATCTTCGTTATATTTGTCTTTTAAAGCTCCTTTTAAGAAAGAGACAACATCTTCTTTTTTGAATCGTTTTAAGAAAAAGATATTTGCAAAAGCTAAATACAAAAATCCTTTTTCTTCATTGCTAAGTTCAATATGGGTGTTATCAACTAAACGAGTAAATAATAAATGGTGACGAAGTTCACATCCAACTAAAGAAGAAACTGATGATAAATATTTCCTATCTTCACTACCATTAGGGAAAACTTTTTTTAATGCTTTTTTAAATGTTATATCGTCATTAACGACATAATTAAGCACTTCATTAGCTAAAATAAATTCTTTCATAATTAATGTTTGTCCTTATGATGATGATCGCATCCACAACCACATTCATGATCATGATGGGCTTCTTCATATTTTTCATCAAAACCCTCGAACATATTGTCTTCGCAGAGTTCTTCACCATCGCCTAATTCTTCATCTTCAACAGAAACAATATTGTTTTCAGTTAAAAAATGTGGATATTCTTTATTAACATATTCATGACGATGGCATTTATCGTAATAATAAAATTCAATCGATAAATTAATTGTAAATTCTTTAAGTGTTTTCAATAAATATTTTGCAACATTTTCTTCAAATGAAGCATATTCTTTTGGAGCGTGAATTCTAACAATTGTGTTCCAAGAAGTTTGCTCTACGCCGTTATGAAAAACATAACAATCAGGTGCATAGAAAGATATATTCGCCATATCTGTTTCAAATAAATTAGCAATATTTTTTGTATGGTCTTTGCTATAACGACCTATTACATATTGGTCAAGACCTAGAATGGAAATTGTTATCATTAATATTCCTCCTTAGAACGAATATGGATCAACATTTATTTTAATATAAACTGTTGAATTATTTTTAAATGCAGAAGATAAATCTTCCACATATTTTTTTATTTTATCACTATTTTTATATTTTATTAATATAAGTCGTCTATAGTTTTCATTTTCTTTTGAAATATATGGCATAGTAGGACCTAAAACTGAAACATTTTCATATTTTTTCGATAACAAATCATCAACTATTGATAAAGAAGTTTTAATTAATGCCTCTTCGTTTTTAGAAGTTAATTCAAGACTTATTAAATAAGTATAAGGTGGATATTGTCCAAGCTTTCTTATAGCCATTTCTTTATTAAAGAAAGCGTTATAATTTTGTGCAGCTGCATATCTAATAGCGTAATGATAAGGATTATATGTTTGAATAATTGCTTCACCCACTTTATCACTTCTTCCGCTTCGGCCAACTGCTTGTGTAATTAATTCAAATGTTCTTTCACTTGATCTAAATGATGGCATTGATAAACCAATATCCGCTAAAACGACACCGACAAGGGTCACATTAGGAAAATCATGACCTTTAGCGATCATCTGAGTACCTACAAGAATATCTGCTTCTTGCTTTGAAAATGAAGTAATAACTTTCCTAATATTATTTCTTACTTCTCCGACATCGCTGTCAAGGCGAAGAACTTTTGCATTTGGAAATAATTTATTAATTTCGTTAATAACTCTTTCGCTTCCAAAGCCACTATGAGAAAGATATTTAGAACCGCATTCTGGGCAATAATCAGTTGCAAGTTCAACATGGCCACAATGATGACATTTAAGCATATTATCTTCTTTATGGTATGAAAGAGCGATATTACAATTTGGACACATAAATATATGACCACAACTTCTGCATGTTATATATCCTGAATATCCACGTCTATTAATGAGAAGGATAGCTTGTTCTTTCCTTTCCAATACATTTTTTAATTTTTCGATTAATTGCTTCGAAAAAATATATGATTCTCTTGTTAAATTATATCCTTTTGATAAATCAACAATTGTTGTTTTTGGAAGCTCTTTTTGATTAATTCGTTTCGATAAATAGACTAAATTATAAACACCTTTAAGCGCTCTTGCTTTGCTTTCTAAAGAAGGGGTTGCACTTCCTAAAACAACTTTTCCTTTATAGTACTCGGCACGCATTATTGCAACTTCTCGTGCATGATAATAAGGCAACGAATCTTGTTTATAAGATTCTACATGTTCTTCGTCTAAAATAATTAAGCCAATATTTTTTAATGGAGCAAAAATTGCACTTCTTGCACCGACAACAATATTTGCTTCACCTTTTTCAATGCGGCGGTATTCATCGTATTTTTCAGCAGGAGTAAGATCGCTATGCAATATTGCAACTTTTCCAGAAAATCTTTTTTGAAAATGCTCTACCATTATTGGAGTTAAAGATATTTCCGGGACAAGCATTAAAACATTTTTCCCTTGCTTTAATATTTCTTCACTTAACGATAAATAAACTTCACTTTTTCCACTTCCAGTAACTCCTTCTAAAAGTGTCACAGTTTTATCAGTGGATAAAATATTTTCCTTTGCTTTCTTTTGATCGATTGTTAATTCTTTTATTTCATCAGGATTATATTCAGGAATTAGTAATCTATTTCTTTCTTTTTTATAAATTTCAATTCTATTTTTATTAATTAAAGCGTTAATGATGCTTTTATTT
>JBNMLE010000006.1:0-43169 GCA_050874705.1 Bacilli bacterium | reverse complement strand
TAATTATATTTAGAATATTTTTTCTCTAATAATGGCATTAAAGATTCAGCTTTTCTGATCTCATTTTTATCATCGAACTCAATATTTTTTATAAAAGAAGTTTTTAATCCTTTTTTATATAAAATATCTATAATTTTATTTTTCCCAAAGTTTCTACTTTCTAAATATTCTAATAATTCATTCCCGTATTGTTCATCATTTAATAAATGATTCTCTTTTAAATAATTAATAATATAGGCAATAATATCGTTATTAATTTTTTTCTTAGTTAATTTATCAATTAAACACTTTTCGCTTATAGGAGAGCGTGAAATTACTGTTTTTGCGTATTCTATATATTTATCTATTTCATTAAATTTAATTATTTGTTCATATTCTTGCTCGCTTAAGATTTTGTTTTCATATAAATGAAAATGAAGATAAGTATTTAAAGATAAAGATATTGTTTCATTATCAAAGCGAAGAAGAACTTTTTTCTTCCCAATATGGAGCGATAATATTTTTCTACCAATGTTGCTTGAGAACATGCTTATAAGCCTTGATAATTCGTTGATAAAATGTCTCAATTGAATAATTGTCTAAACTATTAATAGCGAGATCAAGCATTGAACTATCTTTATTTTTATACAAAAGATAAGCCTTATACATCTTATCAGCAAATTCTGTTTCATTTTCAAAAAAGAATCCCGTTTTACCTTCTTGAATTACATCAAGTAGATTATGGTCATAACGCGCTAAAACATATAAATGGGCCGCCATAGCCTCCATATATGTCAAACCTTGTGTTTCACTTAAAGAAGCAGATACAAATGCATTACCTAATTTATAATAATTTTGTACTTCACTTGGAAGACAAGGGCCAACAAAAACGACTTTGTCTTTAATGTTTAATTGCTCCACAAGTAGAGTTAATTCTTCAACAGCAGGACCTTTTCCAACAATAGCCATTTTTGTTTTAACATCTTTATGAAGTTCAAGAAATTTAGCAAAGCATTTTATTGAAAAATCGATACTTTTCTCTTTCGCAATACGACCAAGTGAAAGCAAAACGAATGTATCGTCATCTATAGAAAATTTTTCTTTCAATTCCTTTACTTTTTCAAAATCAACATTCTTGTCTGAAAAACGGGAAAAATCAACACCTGTCGGGATTACATTAGCGTATATATCCACTCCAATACGACGCATATAATCTTTTGTTTTTGATGAAGGAGTAATAAAACCATCATAATGGTTAATCATGTTTTTAGAAAATGATCTAACAAAATGCTTTCCTAATCTATCAAAAAATCCCTTAGTTACATAATATGTATAATCTTCATACATTGTATGATATGTGTAAATTGAAGGACAATTTAATGCATTAATAACAATTCTTGCAAAAACACCAATTGTAAATTCAGTCTGAACATGAGCAATATCGGGATTAAATCTTCTTATTGCTTTAAGTGCTTTTCTTGAAGCGATATTAGCAAGGCGATAGCCATACATCTTTTTAAGTTCAGGACCTGGAATTCTTACAAAACCATTTTCACATATTAATTTATCTGTAAATGGATTTGTCGTAACAACTAAAACTTCGTGGCCATGGCTAACTAATGTATCTCTAAGAGATTTACAAGATGTGGCAACGCCATTAATTTCAGGTGGATATGTGTCGGTGAATAATGCTATACGCATTTTATTCATCGTCTCCTATTTTTATTTCATCAAAAGATTCCTCTACTTTTGCAACAGCTTTATGTTGAGGCTTTTTGTTCACATTTTTAGGTTTTTCTTCTTTTGGTTTTGGTTTAGGATCATTTTTCTTTTTTCCAAATGATTTTAAACGATTTTGAATTTCTTTTCTTGATAAAGAAGCTGTTTCATACATACTATCAGCAGATGCTTTTCGAGTATCAAATGTTTCAAGTTGCATTGTAACGAATGTTTTTCTATTAGCGTGATGAATTTCATTTTTAGGTGAACTTCGATATGTAGCCGCAACAACACCAGATACAAGCAAAATAAGATGGAATGTTGAAAATCTCCATATAATTTGAGCGGCGCTGGTTACTTGTTGTGAAACGAAATATTTTTCATACATTAAATTAAAGAAATATTCACTGACACCAGCGCTTCCAGGAAGTGGAATTAAACCAGTAGTCATTTGATGGTATGCGCTTAGAAATACTGATTGCCAAAATGAAACAAAGTCAGGTCCGCCTGTTGATAAAACTGGTTGATAGCCAATAACATTACCACTCGCATCCATAACGGCTTGAGTAATAAGAGTTCCATCAAGATTGGTTCTAAAACCATATCCATCAAGAGCAAGTCCTGCAAAAAATGGAATTGAGAATCTTAAAATTAAAATTGCCGAATAACATAAAAATACAACAAGTAAAACAGGTATATTTGAAAATAAACGTCTAAGTTCAATTTTAAAGTTTTCAACTTGGATTCTTAATGATTCTCTTGTTTCTTCTGGCTTTTTAATAATTTTAATTTTTGCTAAAAAATCGATTCCGTAATGCATGATCAAATTATGGAATTTGTGTGAATATGACATTAGGAATAAACCTAAAATGACCATAACATTTAGCACAAAACCCGCAATTGTTAACGGAATAGCTGGGATTGAAAGAGTTGTATCACCGAACGAAATTTCAAAAGAACCAATTGTAGAAATTAAAGAGCCAGCGGAAAATACTAAGCTAAATATTCCAATTACAATTAAAGCAACTTGATAAACAATAAAGCCCATAACCATGATGGAAGCGCCATTAGAAGTCTCAACTCCTTGCTTTTTCATTGTATAAACTTGCATTGGCTGACCACCGCTTGCGCCAGGTGTAACAGCGCTATAAAAAGCTCCGATAAATGATGTAGCAACGCCTTGGTGATATTTATATTTTCTTGTATATAATCTAGCAAAAATGAAAATAATAAAACCATCGATACAATAAGTAAATAAAACAATAGCTAATATTAGTAATAAATAACGCCAATCGGCCTTCATTAGTGATGCAACAACACCATCGAAGTCTTGATAAAGTGACAAAAATAAAGCTACGCCAGTAGCGATAATGATAATACAAAAATATAAAAGAAATTTAAGCTTTGGATGCTTTTTCTTTTTATCGTCTTTGTTTTCTTCTTTATTTAAAGATGCAATATCTTCAAGACTTTCTTTTTCAATTGTTGCGGTCGACTTATTTTCCATATCATTAAAATGTATTTTAATTCTAACACATTATTGAGTTTTGTATATGCAAAAATCAATACTTTGAGACTAAATTTATTCTTTTAAAAAGCACACCTTGTGGCGTGCTAATCAATTAATGATGATTTAATACTTGAATGGAAACAGCTTGTGCTTTTGTTTCAAGCTCTTTAATAATGCCATCAACATCAACTTCGTTTTTGTGCTCAGCAGACATTGAGAATGTTACTTCGATACAACCTCTACCACTATTATTTACAATTTGACTTGTTACATCAGTCACTGCGCAGCCGTAATCTTTTGCTACGCTAAGAAGAATGCTCATAACAGGAACATCGCTAGGAGCAAGCATAATGAATACTGGGTTTGATTTTGATGCAAGTCTTTCAATTCTTCTAAATGAAATAAGAACGACCATAACAACAAATGTGCCACCAATAGCGAGAATAAAGTTCATTGAACCACAGCAAAGACCAATGGCCATAACAAGCCAAATTGTGGAAGCAGTTGTTAAACCTTTAATTCCGCCATTATTGTGAATAATTGCACCAGCGCCAAGAAAACCAACACCAGCAACTACTTGAGCGGCAAGTCTTGCTACATCTCTATTTGGGAAAATTGCAGGAAATCCATAAACAGAAATAATCATGATCATACAAGAGCCAACACCAACTAAAAGGTGAGTTCTAAGACCAGCACTTCTTCCACGTTTTTCTCTTTCAAAACCAACGATACCGCAGAGAAGAACGCATAATAAAATTGATATTACACATAGTAATAAATTACCCCATGGCCAATCACCGCCAAGGCCAAAATTATTATTGAAAAATTCAGCGATTTTTTGATCAACTGTTATTAAAGCTGTAGAATCACTTGCTAAAAGCATAATGTTACCTCCTATTATATAAATATAATGGCAATTAGAGTTGCCGATAAATAATCATAGCATAATAAAAATTTATAACATAGCAAAAAAATCTAATTTTTACTTCTTGTAAGCGATTGCAATAGTTATTTTTGGATTAAATATGCAATTTTAAATGAGTTTTGCATCTTTTAAAGCGTAATAAACTCCACTTTCATTATTTGATTTTGAAAATGGTATTAATTTTTTCTTCAAAATAGAAGGTGCGTTATTCATAAGATAATATTTTCCTACTATATCTAGCATCGGTTCGTCATTAAAATGATCACCTAACGCTATTGCATCTTTTAAATCAATATTTTTGATTGAACAATATTTTGAAACCGCGAATCCTTTATTAATGCCTTTCGGCATAATTTCAATTTGTATGTTTGATGATTTTACAATTGAATACATCGGATATTTATTTATCAAATCTTCTTCAATGATTGGCGTATCCTTTTCGTTTGATATAATAAGCATCTTATTAATTAAATCTTCCTTTACCTTGCTCATATCCCCTTCAATGGCTGGATAACGAACAATTTCTTCTTCTAATTTAATTCGTGGATGATTTCTATCGGGCGAGTACCAATTATCATCAGTGTATATACAATAAGTAATATCTTTATATTTATTAGTTAAATAATTTAAAATCTCATTAGATTTATTTTTATCAAGTCCAATATTAAAAAGTACATTATCTTCTTCATCCTTAATAAGACAACCACCATAACAAATCATAGGGCTTTTAAAATTGCCTAATCTGTTAATTAGCCTAATCGCGGATGGGCTTCTTCCAGAAATAATAACAAATGGTATTCCTTTAGAAATAACTTTGTTAATTGCTTCTTTATTTAACAAAGATAAATTGTGAGAGCTATCTAAAAGAGTTCCATCAACGTCACTAAAAATTATTTTATACATCATGCGCCCTTCTTTAATGTTTTCGCAGACATTTTTGTCACAAATTTTCTTGAAAAGAATCTAGGCATAAAACATGTGATTTTATTTTTAAATCCCATAATTTTAAATGTTTTCCTTTTCATAGACATTTTATAACCATATTCCGCTACATCTTTTGAAGAATATGGTTTTATTTTTGAAAATGTGTAATCGTTGTGGGCTTTGGAAACGAATTTTGTATTAAATGGACCAGGACACAATGTTAAAAGGTGAACATTGGTTTTTCTAAGCTCATAAGAGATTGATTCTCCAAGAGTGGCCACGAATGACTTTGAAGCATGATATGTGCACATATATGGTCCAGGAACTAGACCTGCAATTGATGAAATATTTATAATATGACCTTCATTATTTTTAAGCATATTGTCAAGAAATACTCTCGTAAAATAAAGTAAAGCATTACAATTTACTTCCACCATAGCAATTTGCTTTGAAATAACCATATCTTTAAAGTCTGAACAATCACCAAAACCCGCTCCATTGACAAGATTATTAATAAAATATTTTTTATCGTTTGTATAATCAAAAACTTTTTCTAATTCGTCGTGTTTAGATAAATCAGCGGATAATAAATCAATTTTTATTTCTGGATATTTATCTAATACATAATTTTTCGTTTCTTCAAGACCTTTTTCATCCAGATCCACTAAAAGTAATGAATTATTATTTCTTGCAAATATTAATGCAAATTCTTTACCTAAACCGCCTGCTGCGCCTGTAATTAATGTTCGTTTTTCCATAATGTAGTTCTTCTTTCTAATACATTATAAAAATGTATTAACCGAGCAAAGAAATATCAAAGACATCATTTAAAGAATAATAATCTTTTGTTTCAACTTTGCTTTTTGAAATGAAAATTGTTTTTATGAAATTTTTATTTATGATCACGCTTTGATTGGTTTCTTTTTCAATGTCAGTTTTTGTTATTGGATTGTCCTGAAATTTGCATTCAAAATTTATAAGACCGTTACTTGTTTTTCCAACAACATCAAATTCAAAACTTCTTTTATTTTGTTTGTCATTATAAATATATTGAAACAAATCTAAAAGACGGAACGAAAATCTATTGTTTATATTCATGAATGAAATAAATTCATAACAAATTTTTTCAAACATGTGTGGAATAAAATAAGTGTTTAATTTTTCTTTTATAAAAGTGTTGTAATATTGTTTATCTGAAAATAAAAGTCTATTCGCAAATGATTCATTTAAAAATGAAAAATAAAAAATAAAACTATTGTCTATAATTCTATAATAAGGTTTTTTAATTCCATTATTTTGCTCTACAAACACTTTCTCTATAATTTTCATTTCTTGTAGTTTGCTTAATAAATAATCTATTTCTACATTTTTATATAAGGATTTGTATGTTTGTTTGATATCTGTATATGACAATGTTTTATCTTTTAAAATATTTAAAATAAAAGATGCGTTATCTATCTTATTAATTTCTCCATATATTTGATTTTCAATCTCAGTTTTTAATAAAGCGTTTGAGGCAAAAAACAAATTAATGATGTTTTCATCGAAAGATAAATTAGGTTTTATTTGTTTTAAATAATAAGGCACACCTCCTAAAACAGCATAATATTTAACTTTATCTTCGTTTGATACATGTGAATAAAACAACGAACTTTCCAAATAATTTAAAGGAAATAAACGAATAACCTTGCTAAATCTTCCATGCAAAGGCATATTTACATCATCTAGTACATTCATAATTTGAACCGATGAACCACATATTACAAATTTAAGCAAACCTTTATTACCTTCTAAATCAAATTTATCTATTGCTGATTTGATTTCCGAATCTGTTTCCTTTCCTTGTCTCATATAAGGGTATTCGTCAATGACAAAAAGTATTTTTTGTTTATATGATTCTCTATTCAAAAAGCATAGAATATCAAAAAAGGAATCAAAATGAAGATAT
Source organism: Bacilli bacterium (assembly GCA_050874705.1). Classification (GTDB taxonomy): domain Bacteria; phylum Bacillota_I; class Bacilli_A; order RFN20; family CAG-826; genus Fiminaster. The sequence goes on along the minus strand of JBNMLE010000006.1, from coordinate 36,164 downwards.
TCGTTATTAAATTTTTCTTTAACCAAATTTTCAATTTTTAAAAGATTATTTTTATATCCAGTATCAGAGCATTCATAGGAAATTATTAGTCCTTTAAAGTCTTTTTGACTATTAAAAATCAATTGACTTTTTCCTACTCTTCTTCTTCCTAGAACGCTTATAAACTCATTTTTGTTTGAATCATAAGCTTCTTTTAATTCATTTAATTCTATTTTTCTTCCTATAAACATAACACTTACCTCAATTCACCATAATTTATTTTGGTAAAATTTATTTTGGTAAATATATTTAATCATAGTTCTCTTTTAAAATCTAGAAAAATTCAATCATAAATAATTTCTAATACAAAATTTTTATAAACTACATATAAAAATAAAGGAATAGAAATATGAGGACAAAAGCAAGAACCTAACAAGAATAATATTTCAAAAGCACTTAAAACATCATCTTTATAAGCTTGGAAATAAACAACTGAAAATATAGATATGGCTAGTCTTATCAATGTGGCAATCCAGTAATTAACGCCAATCACATTTAAAGCAACATCCGCGCTTAAAGAAAAAACAAATATTAGAAAATTAATTAATATCAAAGGCAATATAACTAACTTGCATTCTTTATAAACTCTTTTTGTAAGACCAACATAAGAATATTGATCTTTTTTAGAAAATCTTAAAAAATTGGATTTGAATAAATCATTGTATAACGCTGTCATGTTCCATAGCTCCTTCCATAACTTCTGATTTGCATTCATTATGTCTTCTTGCGTAAACAACAAATAAAGTAATAGCCACTAAAGAGCAGATAATATCACTTATAGGTGTTGCCCAAACGATTCCTTGACCATTAGGTATTAAGAAATTTAGTAAAAACATTAACGGAATATCTAATATACCTTTTCTTAATAACGCTAAGATTAAACTCTTAATAGCTTTTCCAACTGCTTGGAAAAAAGATATAACTGTATAAGCGATTGCGCTAAATGGTGCACCAACGCAAAGAATTCTTAAAAATAATGTTCCGTATATTAAAGCATCATCTTCGGTATGAATAAATATGCTGACTAATGGACTAGATAATGTTAAGCACACTATCATAGCAATAATTGCTATACCAAGTGATATAGCTCCACTAACATAAACAACATTTTTCATGCGTTTATGATTTCCACTTGCTTTGTTATATCCGATAAGTGGCAAAACTCCTTGTGACATTCCTCTAACAACAGAATGAGCAAACATATTAACTTTTTTTGCAACTCCAACACCAGTTTGAGCAGCAAGAGAAACTCCTGCCATTAAACTATCTAATATTGCATATGAAATATTTTCACATAAAGTCATAAGGCATGCTGGAAGTCCAATTGATAAAACAGAAGAAGGGATTTTGTCTTTAAAACAATTCTTTGTTGGACGAACTGAAATGATCAATGTTTTTCTTTTAATAGCAATAACTATTATGTAATAAATCAATGCGATTACATTGCTTATGCCAGTTGCTATTGCAGCGCCCATCGCTTCATTACCGCTTTCAAGAATTACAAACATGAACAAAGGATCTAAAGCCACATTAAGAATTCCACCTAAAGCTATTCCGATAGATGCTTGCATACTTTTTCCTTGGCTTCTTAAAAGATGAGAAAATAATGTATTCATCGATGTAGGAATACCGCATATAACAATAGAAACAATTAAGTATTTAACTGATTCGCTATGAACGCTAGGATCTCTTCCGCCAATAAGATCGATGAATGGATCTTTGAAAATTAGAACTAATAAGCAATACAACAATGTCGTTAATAAACATCCCCATACCGCAAAACTTGATGCATATTTAGCTCGATTTTCGTCTTTTTTTCCAAGAGCTCTAGAAATAACAGATGCTCCGCCTATACCAAACAAATTCGATATAGCACTTAAAAACATAAAAGCTGGCATACATACTGTTACCGCAGTAATCATTGCATTATTATTTGTTAAGCCAACAAAAAATGTATCAGCAATATTATAAATAACAAGTATAATTTGACCAAATATAGAAGGAAGTGCTAAAGCCATAATCGCGCTGAACACGCCTTTATTTTCAAATATTTCTTTTTCTTTTTCGCTAGTCATATTTTCTCACCAAAACCTTTCTTTTTAAGAACCAAAATTGTTCTTGATTATCGATTTCGAAGTGATACTATTTTAGCCATGGCAAATAATAAAATGTTCTAATAAAAAGTTTTATAGCCATAAGAAAAACTTATAGTAAGGAGAAATCATTATGTACGATTCAAAACTAAAAACACTACTAACTGTTTACAAATTAGGAAACTATACAAGCGCAGCAAAAGCACTAAATTTAACCCAACCTGCTGTTAGTCAACAAATTGCCTTACTAGAACAAGAATATGGAATCAAAATATTTAATCGTTATGGTAATAAAATTTTACCTACGTCATACGGACAAATACTTATCAATTACGCCAAAAGGATCATATCCATCTATAAAGAATTGGACATTAAAATTTCTGATGAACGCAAGCAAGTTCAATCGCTTTCCATTGGTATTACTCACTCACTAGAAGGCAATATTATTCCTGAAGTTTTAGCTACTTTTGCTTCAAATAATAAGGGCATGCAGATAAAAATTATTACTGACAGCATAAAAAACCTTTATGACAAACTATCAACATATGAGATCGATTTAGCGGTTATTGAAGGAAAAATATCTGGAGATAAACTTTCAAAAGTACTTTTAGATACGGATTCTCTTGTCGCTGTTATATCAAACGACAATCCTTTAAGCAAAAATACAATTATAGATATCAACGATTTAATGAAAGAAAAGCTTATATTAAGAACAAATAAATCTGCGACAAGAAACTTATTTACTTCTCAACTTGAAGTATCAAATCTTTCATTAGATGATTTCAATGTTATTTTAGAAATTGATAACACATTCTCCATCAAAGAATTAGTTGCTAAGAATATTGGAGTAAGCATTCTTCCAAAGAGTATTTGCTATCACGAATTTAAAGATAAAAGATTAACAATTCTCCCTATAAAAGATATGAATATGATAACTGAAATTAATTTAGTATTTATAAAAAATACCATTAATGAAGATATCATCAATGATATTGTTAATACATATAGGGAAATGTCCGAAAAATAACTCAATGTTAAAAATCATTTTGACTATTTTTTTGGAAATATATCTTCATCATTGGAACAAAAATAATCATTGCAACAAATGAGAATTCTAGTGTCCCCGGAAATAACATTGATCCGCTTTCAACAAGCATGTAAATTAGCATTGTAACAATAAAAATTATTGTTCTACTAGAATCAATGACATGCTTTTTAAAATATTTAACAATTTGCCAAATTATAAAAACAAGAATCAATATTCCACAAGTAAGAAGGAAAATACCACCACTAGATAAAAGTTCTAATAAACCATTATGCATAAATGGGGTTCCACAAAGAGCGTACATAACATCTGAAGATATATGATATCCAGTGCCAAATAAAACATTTGTTTGGTTAACCATACTAAATGCATTTTTATATATATCAAACCTAGATTTTAAAGTTGTAAAACCACTATTATCAAAGAAATTAGAAATAAATGTGTGGGCAATTTCATTATGGAAATACAAAATTGGTTGACTAATAAAAAACGCTAATAAAAGAGGAGCAACAATACTTATCGTAATAATATTTCTTTTTTTATGTTCTTTAAGTGTAATAAAAAATCTAGAAATAAAATACCCTAAATTTAATACAAAACTACAAATAATGACTGTTTTGCACATCGTTAATAAGATGTTTAGAAAGAAAAATAAATCGATAATATACCAATAAAATTTACTATTCTTTGAGTGAAGATATAATGTTGCAAATAAGCCAACAAATATTATCGCAGCGTAGCTATTTTCATTAAAGAAAACACTTCGAATTTTATAAATATAAAAATGATCAGTATTAATATTTTTAAATATGTTGATATAAGATTCAAAATCTTTGAAATATGAAATAAAAATTAAAATAGATACAATTCCAATACAAAGTATTGAAAGAATGAATGGTACATCAAAATCAAATATTTTTGGGATAGTATCCACTATTGCATAAAACAACGAAAGTAATACAAAATATTGAAAAATATATCTAAATCTATCAACATTGCTTAATTTATAAGCAACAATTTTCATCTCATCGCCAGGTAAAATAAAACTAAAATTCTTTTCGGATGGGAAAAGTAATAATGTAATAACACCAATTACAAAAATAGCACTTAAGAAAATACCAATTTTTAGTGATGGTTTGTATTTATGTTTGTATATGTTATAAATAAAAATACTTAATAAAAATAATGATGTTAAACAAAATAAAAATATAGAAAGCCATAATGGTTGCTTTGCTAAAGGATTAATACCAAATAACACATCTCCTGCAACAAGATATAAACCAAATCCAAAAAAACTTAATATTAATATAATATTTACTATATTTTTCTCAGAAAGAATTTTTTTCATAAACAACATATAAAGTATAATCTAAATAAATTTTTTATAAAATTGCTAAACAAAATTAATCGAAAATTAAGAGCCTTTCTTATTAAACTGTATATACAATGTAATGTCTTTGTATTGCTAAAACTAAATGATTTTATTATTATAAAAAAGAGGAATAAAAATATGCCAAATACAATAGTAACAATCAGAATGGATTCAAATTTAAAAAAACAAGCCGATGAATTATTTAACGAATTAGGTCTTACTTTTTCGTCTGCAATAAATATTTTTGTTAGACAATCAATTAGGGAACAGAAAATACCATTTGAAATCGCTAAATCAAAAGAAATTCAATTTGCAAACATAGAGCGATTAAAACAAGCTAGTGAAGAATCGGATACAAAATATAAAGAAGTATATGAGGAACTAGCTAAATGATATATTTTACAATTGATGATGTGTTATTCCTTCGTTCAGAACTAATAGAAAAATATGGCGGAATACACGGAATAAAAAATCAAAATATGCTCGAATCAGCAATCTTTACTCCACTTCAAACATTTAATGGGATTGATTTATACCATTCAACAATTGAAAAAATATCTCGCTTATCATATGGTCTTGTTCGTAATCATCCTTTTTTAAAGAATTGGCGCTAAAATACTCGACGTTGGACTAAAACTTAATAATATTTTGCTAAATGCAGCAAAAGAAGAAATGATAAATGAATTTCTTGGTCTTGCTAAAGGAAAAATAAGTTATGAATTATTTCTAGCATGGGTTCAAGAACATGCTATTTATTTATAAATCAAATTTAATTTTATCAACTAATTTAAAAGCTTCTTCGATGATATCATCCATATCAAAATACTTATATGATGCTAAACGGCCTCCAAAATAGATATTTTTAAGGTTTTTGGTTTCTTCAAAATATTTTTTATAAAGCTCGTTATTGCGGTCATTATTAATTGGATAATATGGATCATTATCAACACCACTTTCAAGCGGATATTCAAATGAAATAATTGTCTTGCTAGATGAACAGAAACGATCGAATAATTTATGTTCGATAACACGAGTATATGGAGTTTCCCTATCCGTAAAATTCATAACAGGAACTCCTTGATAAATATTCTTATCAATAATCTTATTGTCAAATTTTACAGAACGATATTCGAGTTTCCCATATTTATATTCAAAATATTCATCAATAGAACCAGTATAGATGATTTTATCCGCTAAAGAGGAATAATAATCTTTTTTATCAAAGAAATTTGCATTTAAGATTACATCACAACCTTTAATTTGCTCTTTAACAAATTCTGTATAACCATCTTTCGGTATACCTTGATAGACATCATTAAAATAATTGTTATCAAAAGTAAATCTAAGAGGAATTCTTTTAATAATAGAGGCAGGTAAATCTTTCGCGTCTCTACCCCATTGCTTTTCTGTATAACCTTTAATTAATTTTTGATATATTGAAGTTCCCACTAAAGAGATAGCCTGATCTTCAAGATTATTAATTGATGTTATATTCGCAGCTTTAATTTCTTTTTCAATACGATTTTTTACGTCATCAATACTTGTTGTACCTGGAAATATTTTTACGAATGTATTCATATTGAAAGGAAGGTTATATAATTCGCCTTTATAATTTGCAATTGGCGAATTAACAAAAGGAACAAATTCACAAAATGAATTTACATAATCCCATACCATCTTGTTAGATGTATGAAATATATGAGCGCCATATTTATGAACGTTTATACCTTCAATATTTTCGGTGTAGATATTTCCACCAATATGGTTGCTTTTGTCTATTATAAGGACCTTATAGCCGAGTTTTAATAGTCTTTCAGCAACAGTTGATCCAAATAAACCGCAGCCTACGATTAGAAAATCGTATTTTGAATTATTTTGCATTTGCAAGTGCTTCGTATTCTGCTTTTGCAGAATTCATTTTTTCTTTTGCTTTTAAAGCTGCTTCATATTTATCTGCGATAATACTCTTAAGTTCATTTAATTTTTCTGCTTCACATTTGTCTAATTTTTTAACATATGTGTGGTATGCAATGGCTTTTGAGTTATATAAAGTAGATGTTTGAATAACATTTAATCTAGCATTTTCAAGATTTGCTTTTTCTCTAGCTTCAAGAGCTTTCTTATGAGCAGCTTCTTTCTTTTCTGTGCTTACATTGCTATTATTAGCCATTTTTTGATATTTCTTTTCTTGTCTTTGAGCATTTTTCTCAAGATTTGGGAAAATGAGAAGGAAGATAAAGAAGAATATAACCATCGAAACACCACCAGTGAGGACAGTCTTAAGAAGGCTAATAAGAATATCTGGTACTTGCCATGAAAGAAGAAGTGGGTTTGCAATGCCCCATAATGCGTTTGTGAAAATTGAAACACCAATCCAACCAACGAAATACATAAATCCTTGGAAATATGGGTTACCTTTTGATTTATAAGTAATATTTCTTTGAAGTGGGAAGTTAATGCATTGAGCGGTAAAAACAGCAATTTCAAAGGCTATAAAGTTGCCAAGGCCACCAACCTTAACGACTCCACCTTGTGCAAGAAGAGCGTTAACTTCATCAGCGGTATAAGCTTGTGATAATGTACCATTAACAAGTACTTGAACAGGTTCATTAAAGATACCAAAATATAATTCATTTCCTAATGCATCTTTTAAGCCAAGAGCCACTCTTGGGAAACAGAATGGTTGATTCCATATGCCTTCGAAAGCTAAAGGAAGGAATGTCATAATTAAGAATTGCCATAAAGTAACGGCCATTGAGAATAGGAAGAAGAATCCTACCTTGTAAAGCAATGCTGATAATTTAGGATGTTTGTCACTAAATGAATACCAAACTCCTAACCACCAACGGTAAATTTTTTGAAAGAATGCGACAAAACTGTTACTTGAATATGGTTTAATTTCAATTGTTTCCATAATTATTTTACCTCCTTATTTTTCGATTCTTTTTTTGCTAACTTTTTTTGTTCTTTGATTTCTTTTTTATGTTTGCGACCACTTTTGAAGAAGTGATGTAATCCTTTAAAGAAATGACCATTGAACATAAGTATTAATCCATCAAGTTGATCAAATGTTATAGCCCCACCTGTCATTCTTGATAAACCTCTCATAGGTTGATGGAGAACACCCATTACTAATGTATTAGATGTTTTTACATCTCCAAATGTTTTGAGAAGTTTTATAGCAAATCTAATAACTCCTGCGAAGAATCTTCCACTCCAACCTTTCGCATACTTAAGTTCATTAACGGTTGTATTGTAATGAACAAGTAAACGATTCTTTTTAATGAAAGGATATGTTGAAGGAGGTATTTTCTTCATCAATATTTTTTCATATTCTTCGTTGCTGATATCATCAATTTTTCCAAAGAAATAATTTGGAATATCGCTTTGAGGAATGAAATCTACATCAGGTAAATCTTCACCATTTACTTCATATTCTGAAGATAAACGAATATCTTCACTAGAAGATGCGACCATGATTTCATATCTTCCTTTTTCAATTGACCATTTGTTCAATAAAAGATTCCAATATCTAAATGTATATTCATCAAATGAAATAAATACTTCTTTTTCTTCATTTGCTTTAAGGAATACTTTTTTAAATCCTTTTAATTCAAGTCTTGGTCTAAATGTTTTTGAGAATTTCTTTGCAATATAAAGTTGAGCAATTTCTTTTCCATCAACATTAGAAGTATTTTTAATTTTAAATGTGACACCCTTATCACCAACTTTTAAATCGCTATAAGAGAAATCACTATAAGAAAGACCAAATCCGAATGGGAAACGAACTTTCTTGCCAATTGTTGAATAATATCTATATCCGACAAAAATTGAATCTCTATATTCTGTATTAAGCTCTTTTCCAGGGAAATATTTATGAGTTGGTGTATCTTCATAGACAAATGGGTATGTTTCCGCTAATTTGCCACTTGGATTAGTTTTACCAACAATAATATTTAATGCTGCACGTGCACCGCCTTGTCCAGGAAGGAAGGCGTTAAGAAGACCATCAACATTATCAGCCCATGACATTTCAACAACGCTACCAGCGTGAAGAACTGCAACGACCTTTACATTTTCTTTCTTGAGTGCTTTTAAAAGTTCAATTTGATTTTCATTTAATTTAATATTGCTTCTATCAAGACCTTCAGCTTCAATAGCTTCGTCAAGACCCATGTATACTAAAGCAACATCTGCTTGTTTTGCTAATTTAACTGCGCGATTAAGCAATTTTTTGCTCTTTTTACCAAATCTATGGAATCCTTTTTCATAGCCAATATAATCAAGGTCATATTCTTTTCCATATTCTTCAATGACATCGCATGCTGTTTCAAGTTTGGTAACATTAACCATTGAGCTACCAGCACCTTGATAACGCATTCTATTTGCGAAATCACCAATAAGAGCGATTTTTGTTTTTGGTTTTAAAGGCAAAATGTTATCTTCATTTTTCATTAAAACCATCGCTTCTTCAGCGCATTTAATTGCTAACTCATGATGTTTTTCAACATCAAAGCTATATTTCTTGCCATCTTTAAATGGTTCTGATGTATGGAGAATAAGATCCACTAATCTATCTGTATTATCTTCAAGTGTTTCTTGACTAATTTCATTATTATTAACAGCTTTGATAATGTCTTTGACTGTATCCCCACCAGCACCAGGCATTTCGATTTCGTTTCCTACATTAAAGCCTTTTACACGGTCGTTTTCTCCACCCCAGTCAGTTACAACAACACCATCATATTTCCAATCATTGCGTAATATATCCATTAAATGAGGATTTTCATTTGTGTGAACACCATTAAGCATATTGTAAGATGACATAATTGTGCGAGGAGATGATTCTTTAACAGCAATTTCAAAGCCTGTTAAATAAATTTCTCTAAGAGTTCTTTCATCGACAATTGTATCAATTGTCATACGTTTTTCTTCTTGGTTATTACATGCGAAATGTTTTAAGCAAGCAGAAATTCCTCTTGATTGGATACCTCTAACATAAGAAGCGGCCATTTTTCCTGAAACATATGGATCTTCACTAAAATATTCAAAGTTTCTTCCACATCTTGGATTTCTTTTAATATTAAGTCCAGGTCCTAGTAAAACATTTACTTTTTGAGCAAGCGCTTCATCACCAAGTGCTTTGCCCATTTCTTCACCAAGTTCTATATCCCAAGATGATGCCATTGTGACCGCTGTTGGGAAACATGTAGCTTTAATTGATTCATTTAACCCAAGGTGATCTGCTGCTAAAGCTTGTTTTCTAATTCCATGAGGACCATCAGCGAAGAATATTGAAGGTATATTTTTACTTTCAATTTCTTGTGATTCCCAGAAATTTTTTCCACTTGTAAGAGAAGCTTTTTCTTCAAGTGACAAAGATTTTACTAATTCTTCATGTTTCATAATTAGTTCCACTCCGTTTTTTTGTTAACAATTTTATATCCAATTTTGACAAAAAGTTTTTTAATGAAAAATGGTTGATAATAATAAGTAAAGAATGCAGTTCTTTTAGTTACATAATTATAAAAAGCTTTATTCTTTTCCTTAAACTCTTTTAATAATGCTTTATACTCTTTAATTTTCTTTTTCTTATCACCAATCATTATGTGATATTGAGTCAAACCAAAAATAGTTACAAAAGAACGAACCATGTCCTTAAAGTGATTCTTTTCTAACTTTTTTAAATCATCAAGAGAGAAATGAAGCATTGTTTCTTCAAAAACTCTAAATTGATGAGCATAATTCTTATCTAAGTTTTTATTTGATACTGATTGGTCACTTCTTCCAACATAGTATCTATATAAATCTAAATTCAAATAACATAATGTTTTTACATAATAAAGTGGTTCATAAACATAAATGTTATCTACATAAAATGTGTGTTCAAGTAAATGAAGTTTGCTTTCTTTTAAAACATCCAATTTATAAACCATTGAATGCATCATAAAATAATCGCCGTATTTAAAAACTTTTACTTTATCCCAGCCGAAAACGCTTTCATCATTAGGAAAATACTTTGCTAAAGAGGAAACATGTTGATCGTTAAGAGCAATGTTTTCATAAACAAAGTTTGTAATATATAAATCTGGAAGATTATTAATTGATTTATGATACTTAATTTTTTCAATCAATTTTAATAAAGCATCTTTATCTACCCAGTCATCAGCATCTACACATTTAAAATAAATGCCACTGGTAACTTCAAGAGCAGCATTGATCGTCGATCCATGCCCTCCATTAGGTTTGTCAATGACATTTATTATATTTGGATATTGTTCTTTATATTTATTTGCAACTGCAAGTGTATTGTCCTTTGAACCATCGTTAACAACAATGATTTCAACATCATCTCCACCCACTAATAAACTTGGCAAAACATGGTCCAAGAATTTTTCAGCATTATATGAGGGGACGACAAAGGAAATATACTTCATTTTCTATTAATTCTCTTTCGATTTTTGTTTCTTAATTATTAGCAAGCCACCTGTAACGGCTAGACAAGGCAATAATATAAGAACTGCTAAAATTGTAGCATTAACGCCGCTTTTATTAAAGAGAATATTTATAGAATTGTGAGAAATTGTTCTATTAAGGAAATTCCATTCGCCATCATCCACAAGATTTCCTTGATATTTGTTTCCAATGTAATCGTATCTTTCAATAAATCTTTCGATTACATTTTCACTTAATGGATTTGCTTCACTATTAACGATTATAAGTTGCACATCGCTATTTAATGTAGCATATTCGCTTCTCATAGCAGTCCAAATCGTCTTTAAATCGGCAACTTTGGAATTGCCTTTTGGATCACAAACATTAACTAATCTTGATATAAATTTATTAGCATAATGTTTTGCTTTATAAGTTGCGTCATTTGTTTCTGCGATAGCAAAATAATCAAATCCAATATATTCATTATTAGAATCATCATTGATAATTTCGAATTTAATTTCATTTGCGCCTTCTTGAAGAGAAATTGGTCCTAAATCAATTGTTCTCCAAACAAGATATAAATATCTAGGAGAATATTGGTTATTATCGACTTCTGAAGTAAGACTATTTAACGCACCCACAATACCATGAGAAATACCATCAGGGTCATGATGTAATGAATCATTTCTTCCTTCGATTTTTGCATCAGTAGGATAATTATGTGTATTTCCATTTACAGTAATACCTAGGTGATTTTTAACATCCACACTTTTAATAACATAATTTCCTTGATCGACTTGTAAAGAAGAAACTCTCATAAGTAAATGAGGATTAACATATGCTGAACTATAATCAATATTCATTGTAAGACTTGCGCCTTTTTTGGCATATTTAACAAAATCGTAATTTGAACAAGAATAATCTTCATTATAAGTAACAAAATCGCGGACTAATTCTTGAGAACCACCAGTATAATTAGCAATGCTTTGAGCACCTCCTGCTAAAGTGGCGTTTTCAAATTCATAAACATCTTTTTCTGCGTACTTATCAAAATCGAGGATCATACAATCAAGTTGTCCGCTCATATTGGCGTTCTTCGCAGCATAAACAAAAGTGTTTGTTCCTTCTTTGACAAGAACTTTGCCAACTAAAACTGTTTGCCAATCTTGATATACATATCTTCCATACATATTTAAACCAGTATTGATGGTTTTCCAACTTCCATCTGCGTTCTTTTCATAGGCAAAATCAACAGTAGCGGTATTAAAATCATCTTCTAAACGTTCCTTATAACGTCTTCCAAAAAACAGTAGCGTTATTATTGATTGATATTTCTTCTTCATTCAAAGAAACACTCATCATTGTTTTAAGTTTCATCGTATTCGTATGTGGAAGTTCACCATCTCTTGTTGCGTTATTTGATGAAACGCGAATATATAAATCAGCATATCTTTCCTTTGTTGAAGGATAAGTAACAGTAACGGTCGCGTTATTATCAAACCCTAAAACATAACCACCAGTAGTATTTACTAATTTGGTTTTTGTTTCACCATTTAAATACACTTCTTGTTCCACTTCGTTGATTGGTGAACAAGAATAATTTCCGGTATACATTCTAGCGGCATAAATTCTCGCATTTTTATATGAATCATTTAAATAAGACCTAGCTATGTTATAACTTATGGTCGTACCTTCAGGAAGAGCATCTCCACCTTCGAATTCAATAACCTCTTTATCTTTAATTGAACTTAAAGTTTGATAACTTAAAGCATCGGATTTGATTGCATCAGTTGTTTTAATTAAACCAAAACAACCAATAACAGCACCAGAAAGCAACAACAATCTAAAATACTTTTTCATTGTTTTCTCCTTTAGTCTTGTCTTTCTTTTGTGGGTTCAATATCTTTTTCTTTTCCTTTTCTAATGAATGCAAAATATGCAAGAGCTAATATTCCATCGAACAAGAATAAATTAATGCCAACAACCGCTAAAACCCAGATAGGTTCGTTGCGGACAACATCAACGATTGATGGAGCTTCTTCAGTTTGAATTTGAGAATAACAAACCATGTACAAAATACTCTTGCATGATTCTCTTACATCGTTTGCAACTTGAACATCGTTCATCCAGTTGCTACCTAAATTATGACTAAATTGTTGAGCACCATTTAACCATAAGTTGTTTCCAGCTTGAATGCCTTGTTTTGCGTCGCCAGCGCCACCAACCCAGTCAGTGACAACTGTACCATGGAATCCCCATTCATCGCGCAAAACATATGTTAATAATGCACCATTTTGTTTAGCAGATGTTCCACCAACACAGTTAAATGATGACATGATACCATTTGTGCCGCCAACTTTAACTGAAAGTTCAAATGCACGTAAATAGATTTCACGTAAAGCTTGTTCTGTTGTCCAAGTCTTAATTGCACCACGGTTTGTTTCACATTCATTTAATGCGAAGTGTTTAACATAAGTTGTAAGGCGTTTTGATAACGCACCTTTGACAGTGTATGCAGACATATAACCTGATAACATAGCGTCTTCAGCATAATATTCATTATTTCTACCACCAAATGGTGAACGTCTAATATTACATCCAGGAGCATACCAACCATTGACACCTGTTGCAGCGGCTTCGTTACCAATAGTTTTTCCATAATCACTTGCTAATTCTTTATTCCAAGAATTACCAATTAATCCCGCCATTGGGAACCATGTCCATTGGCTTGTTTCTGTAACAGAAGCATTTGATCTAGTAAGACCCATCGGTCCATCGTTATCTCTCATCCAAATTTTTCCAACACTAGCGGCTTCAATTGAGGAATATCCACCCATAACGATTAAGTTTTCAGCATCACTATATGTTAATTGATTTAAAAGTAAATCCCATTTTGGATTATTATAATCACTGCCTAATTCTTTCATTAATTCAATGTTTGCTTTTACTGAACTTGCACTAGGTGAATGCAAAAGATTCGAATCAGTAATCTTGTTTCCGTCTAAATCAGTATAAAGATATAATCCATTGTCTTGATTAAATGTTGGCAATGTTTCATAAGTGCGAGTAGGTTTTAATGTTCCGCTTTGAGTGTAATTTGCAAGAGTTGTTTTCTTAATTGTTCCAGCAAAATCACTTCTTGATAAATAAAGCGATGTGTCGTTTCTATCGACACTTACATTGTCAAATGCATCTTCACCTGTAAATCTATTTTTGACTTCATTACCGGTTACTTTGTCTTTGTCAATTTTTATATCAGATGCGATATTGTAATTGATTGCACCATCAGCAAATAAATCTTCATGAGCATTTTTCATGAATTTCAATGTGTATTCGCCGTGTTCGAGTTCGTAACCTTTAAATCCGTTTGCGTTTTTATCATAGCAATCGTAGCTAGCCATATAATATGGATCGATTTCGAAAGATAAAACTTCGCTTTCACCAGGATTTAATAATTTTGTTTTTCCAAAATCAATTAAATTAATTGATGCTTTTTCAATTCCACCAGGTGTATACGGGGCGGAATAATATAATTCAACAACATCTTTTCCTTTAACTGAACCTGTATTTGTAACTTTGATATTAATTTTAATGTTTGTATCTAAATCAATTGTACTTCCTTTTGCTGGTGTTACTCCTGCTTCACCATCTTTTCCAACTAATTCATAATCAAATGTGGTATAGCTTAAACCATAGCCAAATGGATATTGGACGATGCCATCATATCCTGTTTTTCCATTTGATTTTTTCTCATCGGTATTGCTATATCCGTTCCAATAACCTTCTTTATCAGCGGTTTCAAAGAATTTATAACCAACATAAATATCTTCAACATATGTAACAGATGGAGAAGAAACGCGACCAAAGTTATAAAAACTTGGGTTTTCCGAATGGTCTGTAACACATGTTTCAGTCATTCTTCCAGATGGGTTAACATCACCTGTTAAAACAGATGGAATAGCTCTTGCGCCAGATTGGCCTGTGACACCAATGTAGTAAACATTTTGAATTTTTTCATCTTCAAATGCACCACATTCAACCATATTTGTGCAGTTAAGAAGGATAGTAACATTTGAGAAATTGTTTTTGACCATATTGATCATATCTATTTCTTCATCTGTTAATGATAAATATCCTCTATCTACTCTTTGAGGTTCCATTCCTTTTTCATTTACAACATATGAATATTGTTGAGGGCAATCTTGTGCTTCGCCAGATTGACGAGAAATTACAACAATTGCGTTGTCAGAATATTCTTTTGCGTCTTCGAGAAGTGTTTTGCCGTTAACAGCGTTCGCACTATCAGTATAAACACCTACTTTTGGATTGTAGTTTGTGTAAAGTTTATCGTTACCACCAAGGGATTCACTAACTTTTCTTCCACCACACCAATTTTCATAGAATTTTTTAAGATTTTCGTTATATTCGATTTTTTTCTTCGGATATGTTTTGTTGTATTTATCAAATCCATCAAAGAATAAAAAACGTTTATTTTCTGGGATTCTTGAAATACCTGAACCATATCCAGAAATAAGGAATCCAGCATCAACGCTTGACCAGCCAAATACATTTACTTTTCTATTTGCTTCTGGATTTGATGCATCATAGGCAAATGGAGCTTTTCCACTTGTGTTTTTAACCATTGTGATACCTTCTTCCATGATTTCTTTTACAAAAGCATCACCTTTGGCAAGAACCTTTCCAGCATTATCATAATTAACGCCAGATCCATTAATACCTTCATCAATAAAATCGTAATATTTACCACATAATACATCGGCGGTAACCATTACTCCCGCTAAAAGAGCAATACCTACACCGCTAACAATTTTTCCAACTTTTTTCATAATCTTAATCCTCTAAATTATTTAGTTTTATATGGAGCAAAATTGAGAGAAACACAATCCCAATGTCCGCTTTCATTATTGTTGTTTGCGGTAATAACAAGTGTGTTTTCACCTTTTTCCATTTTTACACCTTTAATAGTAATTTCAGTCCAATAGACAAATCTATATCTACCATTGATATCGATACCATCGACTGTTTCATTTCTATTTTGAGGATCAGGTGTATCAGTAGTAATATTTTTTGTTACCTGATCATCACTAAATTTTGATGTAATATTTTCACCATTTAATGTATAAATAGCGATTTGATTTGCTTTTAAAGCATTTGTTTTGAATTTACTTCCAGTTACTCCAGAGTTGGAAGATACACGAATTGTTAAATCACAGTTTCCACCACTAGGGAGAGTGAATGTTTGAGTCATTGTTCCAAGTATATTATTCGCATCTTTTTTATCGAAATTATGAACAAATCCTTTTCCACTTGCCTCATAATCACCTGTATATCCTAAATATGCATTTGCGTGCATTTTTGCATATGTGCAATTGTCTACATAATCTGTCTTATAATTATCGCCTGTTTGTTTAATTGCAGCACAATCTTTAAGAGTCATGTTTTCACATTCAAAAACATATTTATCTTCATTTAAATCTGGTCTATCAATTTCAACAGTAACTGTACAAGTTGCTACCTTATCACCGCATTTAGCTTGAATAACTGCAGAGCCTTCTTTTAATCCAGTTACTTTTCCATCTTGATCAACACTTGCAATATCACTTGCGGAGCTTGACCATGTTACAGGGTCTGAATTTGATTTTGTAACTATAAGTGTTTCACTTTCATCAATATTCAAAGTTAATGATGTTTTATTTAATGCGATTTCTCCTGCATGAGCACCGCCATCTTTATAAGGGGCAACATTAACTTTTACATAATCCCAGTGACCGCTTTCATTGCCGTTTGCTGGATAGAATGTAATTTTATTGCTACCACGTTTTAAATTAATTTTTCCAAGATTGACTTCGGTCCAATTGAGAAAACGATAGCGACCTTCAGTAGACATTCCGTCAACTTCACCAGTTCTATTTTGAGCATCTGGTGTGCTATCTTTAACGCCTTCAAATATAGCATCTTGATTAAGTGAGGCAGTGATATCAACATTATTCAAATATATTGTTGCAGCTTTTGTAACTTTTAAATCAGCTGATGTATAAGTGCCAGTTGAAATATTGCTTGCGCCACGAACGATCAAGTCAGCAAAACCATCACCTGGAGCGGAGAATGTCATAGACATATTTCTTCCATCACCACTTGTGTCAAAACCTAATACAAATCCTTTTCCGCTTGCTTCATATTTTCCTGTATATCCTAAATATGATGCGGCACGGAAATTTGCATAAGAGCAGTTAACTGCTTTAAAGTCTTTTGTATAGTCATCACCAGTTTGCACTAATGTTCCGATATTACCTTCGATATCAAGGTTTTCTGCTTCTGAGAAATATTGATCTTCATTTAAGTTCGGATCAACTTCACCAATTGATGCACCACCAGTAACATTAATTTCAAGTTCAATGATAAATGAACCAGCTACTGTTGGAGTTAAAATGTGTGAACCATTATAAATATATTTATGCCCTTCACTAACTTCACCTTCACTATCATCAGACCATGTATAAATGCTTGGATCCATTGATACTTCTGTTCCATCATCTTTAACACCGATTAATTCGATATCATTAATAGAAAAACTATCTTTGCTAGCATCAAATGATGCTTTCTTGTAATTTGCTTTAATTTCTTTATAAACGTCTATTGCAATATCAGCGGTTTTACCTTGTGAATATTGAATAGAAATGCTTTCCATTGCGCTTGTTAAATTTGGATTAGAAACCAATTTGATTTGGTCGTAACTATTATTAGATGTATAATCACCAACTTTGTAGTTGTTGCTATCATCTTCAATAGTTTCTCCGTTAACATCATAGGTAACATGGAATACTAATCCAGTTGAATTAAATTTAGTTCCGCTCTTTTGAGGAAGTGGTCCTTTAATTGCTTTTAAACCATTTGGAGAGAAAACACCTTTCATTGTTGAATAGACATTAACTCCATCAACAGTTGTAACGAATTCCTTATCAGTTTCACTATCAACCCATTTAACATCATAGGTACCATTTTTGGTTTGTTCCTCAAATGTATCTGGAACATCAACGGTCCATCCTTCGACTGGTTCTTCAGTTGCATCTTCTCTAACAGCAGTGACAACCATGCCATCACTATTAAAAGACTGTCCAACTAAATAAGTCATACGTGCAGGCTTTTCGCTTACATAAATAGATTCGATAGGACTTAGTTCAGGTTGAACAGGATTTTCTTTTACAAAAGTTTTAACTAAACCAATTGTGGTTAATGTAATCGCAGCCACTGCGACAACACTAATAACGCTTAAAGCGGAAATATCCAAAATTTTTCTAGATGACATTTTCTTAACTTCAGATGAATGTTCAGATTTGTCTTCATTTGGAATTTCGTTTTCTTTTTCGTTTGCTTCTAGCAAATCATTTGAGGAAACATTAAACAACGAACAAATTGTTTTTAAGTTCTCAATGCTTGGATATGATTTGCCAAGTTCCCATTTGCTTACAGCCACGCGTGTGACATTAAGCTTTTCAGCAAATTCATCTTGGGTCATATTGTTCTCAAGACGAATCTTTTTGATTTTCTCACCTGTTTTCATATTGAGCTCCTTTTTGATTACGAAACCGATAAAAAGTGCGAAACTTTTTGTTTTATTTAGATTAAAAAACACCATAAAAGCGTTTTCAATGAAATTATTTGTTTCATTTTTGCATTTTCAAATTTTTAAATAAAATAGTTCGATATTAACTTGATTTAGAATAATTTTTATTTTAAAAAAATGGGAAAAAATAAATTAATTTCATCCATTTTTACGCGACACAAGGTTAATTTGCGTCAATTGGAAGCGCTTATTAGCTAAAATTTATTTAAAATTATAAGATTTAAAATATTCATCTATTAATATATATAATAAGGAAAAGAAAAAAATCCTATTAAAAGCACATTCTGTCATTTTCTTAAAAAGTAAATATATTTTTATCAATTTGGGATGCAAAGAAAAAACTTGCCCATTCTTTTTTTAGTCCATGTTTTTTCTACATCCCTTTTTGGGCAAATATAGAATGCCGCCATCATTAAAGTTTGCTTTAATATTTGCTAATAGAAGTAAATGCGTTATTTTTGCTTTACTAACGAAGCTTAAAATTTTTATTTTATATTTTTCTCTTTTTAAATATCTTGGATATAAGCAATTTTAATTTTTGTTTTTCAAAATCGTTAGCGCCAAACAAAACAAATAAAACTATAAAACCAACAACTAATATAATTCCACCAGCAAAAAACGCTCCTGTTTGGTTAGTAATTCTATGTTGAATTGGATGTGCAAATGCCAAAGCAAAGAACAACGAAGGAATTATACCTTTGTAACTCTCTTTAAACAAATATGGTATTTCTATATTAATGTGTTTGTAGTAATAAACATTTAAAATAATAGTTTGTAAAACTAGAGATATAGCCGTACCGGCTGCGGCGCCAATCATTCCAAAAAATTTGATTCCAAAAATAGTTATTACAATATTTAAAGCAGTTGTTACTACTAGTATTAACGATCTTATATGTCGCTTATTATAGATATCTAATACATTAATGATAACTGCATTAGTCATATTAAAAAACATAGGGATAATAATCATTATTGCGTAAATCCAAGCTTCTACATACTCCTCGCCATATATTACGAAAATAAATTGCTTTCCAACAAGAAAAAAACCTGCACCGATAATTCCTGTAATAATCGCATTTAAACGACATGCAGGAATAAGTTTTTTTGTCAATTCATGTTTCGATATTCCTTTTTTTATATCAGTTGCAATTGATGGCATAAACATAGTGACTGGAATAGTTGCAACAGATGAATACATGTTAAAAAAAGTCATAGAAATTGAATAAATCGCAACATCTTCCGGTGTCATCATAATACTTATTAAAAATTTATCAACAATTCCATTTGCTACATTAACAAAAGTTTGTAGCAACATAGCAAACGCTAGTGGAATACATTGCTTAAAAACTGTTTTATCAAAGTATTTAAATGTTAATTTTGATTTCACCTTAATGATACAAAACAATAATGTAATTAGAAACACAATTAATCCAAGAAAAGAATCTATAACAGAGAGCAAAACGACACTAGACTTTATCGACAAGAAAACAACAATCAGAGTCGACCTTAACAATAGTTTTGATAAATTTAATATTACACCAAAAGTATAATACTCATATGCAAGTATTAAACCATTCAAAGTTGAAGTCAAAAAAGTAAAGATCAGATTAATAGCAGCGAAAAAAAACACTTTTTTTCCTAGTTCGATTTGTTCTGGAGAAAAAGATTGTTTATATACAAATCCAAGCATAAAATAAAGTACACAAGCAAATAGTAAAATTATACATGTAAGAATGATTGTAAGTGACCAAATGGTTGAAATGTGCTTTTTAATCTCACTATCATTAGTAGCATCTTTTTTTAATAAAGAAATATTTCTTGTCATCAATGTCGATGTGCCAAATTCAAGTAGCACTAAATAAGATATAAAAGCAGTCATCGACTGATAAACACCATAATTTGTTTTCCCAACACTTCTTACAATAAAAGCAGATATAATAATAGATAAAATTACATTTACTATAAAGTAAACATATGATAATGTTATTCCTTTTCTTCTACTTCCTTTTTTCATTTCCATAATTTTCTCTTTATTCTAGATACACTTCTTTTCATTCTATAAATGAATGCCTTATATCCAACAAGCATACCATATTTTTTAGCAGCCTCCCAGATGCCGAGGCTTTGAGAAGTACTCGCAAAATCTTTCCTAAAAGAATCAGATATTTTATATTCTTTTTTTATACAATTATAAGCGGCTTTTTCGATGTTGATTTCCTGATATATCATATTTTTTTAAAATAATTAAATAGCATATCCCCTTTTTTAGAATTAGAAATGATAAGTGAAATTCCATTAGTTTTGTTACTAAATTTGGTTAATGTTTTATATTTCCAAAAATCTGCTAATATAATATCTGAATAATGATTATCAGCAAACTCACATTTTATACAATTATCGCGAATGGACAAATGCTTATAGATAAAAGCGAAATAAAATGGGTCAATATATGCATATTCTCTATATTTTTTTCCATTTTGGAAAGTGCACAACATCGAATGGTCTTCCCAACCAAATTGGCCAGACCTAAAATCAACATTTTTAATAGTTGATTTATATTTTTCTTCTAATTCTTTTAAATAAATTTCATAAAGTTTATGAGAAGGCATTCCTCCGCATGCAAAATCACAAGTGATTAAATTGTCATATTCTTTTTCTAAATATATTTTTAGTCCAATGACTTGGCATGGCGCACCAGAAAAAAGAACAAGTTTGCCGTTGTCAAGGTCTCTCTTTATCTTCCTATATGAATATCCAATTTTGCTTTCTACATATTTGCTTTTTCTAAAACGTTCAACATTTACAAAATCCGTTCCCTCAATAACAACACTATGGGAATCTTCAGAAAAAACTGCTCCATAAACAATACCATTTCTTTCTAATACATAATTTGCTAGAATTGCAAAAGCACCTCCCGAGGAGGACCCTTCAACTATGTTTTTGTTTAAACACCATCCACCAATAGATTTGGAAAGATTTTGTGAATTTTTGATATCATTGTTCGCAGGACAAAGGGACATACATTTTGAACAATTTATGCATTTATCATCGTCAACAATATATTTATAAAAATATGAATCTTCACACAATGAAATTGCATCGACAGGGCAGGCGTTTAAACAAGCTCCACAATTAACACATTTATTAAATTTTGAAATATTTTTCTTAACCATTGATAATTCCTTTTAAATAGTTAATGCTCTTTTTCTTTTCTTTCTCAAGAATTGTTTCAGCCTTGTCGTAGCTAACGATGTATTTATCAAGATTCGCAATGGGTATTGAATCCAATTGCAACAAATCTAAAATAGATTTAATTCTTGAATAACTATGTGGATTAATTACAGCTGAAAAATTTTTTTTAAATATGATAGAAAATGCTATTCCATGAAATGACGAAGTTATAACAGAATGTGCATGGTCAATAAGCCAAAGAAATTCTTGCACTCCAACGTCGTAAATTTTCTTAGTTGCATAAACCTTATTAAGTCCAGAACATATTGCGACAACTTGCATTTTTGTTTTTTTATGCAACTTTTTTAATTCTTTATTAAGCGATCTGTCCCAATATAACGCATATACCAAAATGAATTTATCATTTAGTCCATGATATGGTTTCTCGATTTTTCTCCATCTTGCTTTTTCAAGTAAAAATGTCGGGTCAATATGTCTCACTATTTTTGCATTATGATTGTACTTTTTTAAAACGTTAATGTTATCATCTTCACGAACAGATAATACATCAAAGTTATTACTGAGTTTTTCAAAACAATCTCGTTTCTCACGTGGCACAGTCAAAACACCCATACTACATGCGTATGTTAAACGTTTTTTTCTATCATTAACGAAATTAAGAAAAAAAGATGGTCTAGAATTAATCGGATTAAAAACTTGATCTGAACCAGATAAATATAAATCAGCAATAGGAGGTTTTTTCAATAATTCATCATAATTACTGTATTCTACAATATCTATATTGTTATCAATGAATAGTTTATTCTTGCTATATGCATCGATGATATCATTAATTTTAATATTTTTGAAAATACTTCTAACAAAACTCTTTAAACCACAAGACAAACATAAACTATTTCTTGTTGGAGGAGGAATTATTTCATCAACAAAAACATAGCTATCACAATTAAGAGATTTTAAAATTTGTTTAAGCCCATAGGCTTGCAACATTGAACCGTACGATGACCAATTACAAAATGTGGAAACAGCAATTTTTTTTATCATTATCGTTTGCTCCAAGAATTAATAACTAGCAACAGAACAAACTCCATCCTTATACACAAATGGTTCATGTGCATTTAAAAGAGAAGATGCCAGGTTCAAAAATCGATTTACCGCAATTGTAGCATTCCACGAATTACAGATAGTATTTGTCGCGTTGATAGCAATTTTTTCTCTTAAGAAATCATCATCTAACAATAGTTTGGTTTTATTATATAAGCTAACAAAGCATTTACTATTAAAAATAACACCATTTATCATGTTTTCTACCAAATAATGTGTTGATCCTGCTTTATTGCTAGCAACAACACCGCATCCGCTATTCATCGCTTCGTTCAATACTGTTCCCCATCCTTCTTGACTATCAGAAGTTAACAAAAAGATTAATGCTTTTTCCATTTCGTTTCTTACTTCGCTCGTAGATAAAGAATCTATTAAATCAACACAATTAGATAATTTATGTTTTTTTATTATTCTTTCTATTTTACTTTTTAAAGGTCCTTCACCAATCATTTTAAGTCGAACATTATATCCATCATTTTTTAATTTTTTAATTAAGCGAATTGCTAATTCAGGATGTTTCCAATCTAAATATCTTCCACACCAAATTATGGACGAAGGATCTTTATGCTTTACAAGATCTGTAATATTTTCATAGTATCTAGTTTCTGGGAAATAGCCCCACTTAAAACATTTTTCTTTTGAAAAACCAAATAGGCTTAAGTCATTATAGACATAAGCGCCTGCACAAAGCACATAGAGATTTTTTTCTTTATACTTAATTATACGATCTTTAATCTTTTTGCATGTCGACGGAACATATCTTCTCCATTGTCCTTTTTTAAAAAATCTTTCAGTATATATAAACGATAATTTGTTCTGTTGCATTCTCAAATCAATTAATTTATTTGGACACGAACCAAATATGCAAATATCAGCAGAAATTATTAGTTTTTCGCACTTTTCTTTGTTGCTTGCATAATCAAGAACATATGAAGCGTTTAACCTTTTTTGAAAACCTTGCTCATACTTACCATCTGTTGATATAAACAAAAAAGTTTTTGCTCGTTTAGCAAATTCATCACAAAGCCAGATCTGGTGATGATTTAAATAATTCCCAACAAAAACAATATCATATGATTTCATATTTTTATTATAAAATAAATGCATTTAATATAAAACATTAAATGTCTATATTGCAATAAGATAACAATTTTATTTTTTTATTCTTATTGTTGATATAAACATAATCTAAAATCGAGCATAAGAAAAGAAAAATTAGAGCATAACAAAAATTGAATGTCGCGCTTGCAATATTTAATAGCGGAATTGAAGCAGTTAATGAATTATTATTTATTATCTGACAAATAAAATATATTAGTAAATTATTAAGCAAGAAAATAATAGCGATTATTCTAACACATTTTTTGTTATCAAATAAACGATGTACAAAATAAAAAAGCAAAACAAGTGATGTTATAACAAAAAACCATGTAAAAATTTTTACAACAAAATTAGTCTCAACTGCTGTTGAATTATATATTAATTTTGTAAGTGCCTCATTTCCTTTTTTGTCAAAATCGTTACCTGTGGATGAAACAACAGTTGTTCTACCATAATTTGGTGAATCAATGTATGTAGATATTCGATATATGAAATATAGATTTTCAAGGTATTCTTTTCCTGTGATAAAACCAAGCCTTGGATTAACATCAATCTTAGAAAATTTTTCAAAATGTCCTATTATCAAATTTTGTGAATAAAATTTAGATAAGAATGTGGCTGTTTCATCAAAAATTCCTTTAATAATATAATACTCTTGGTCTATTTCATTTTTAATTTTCATACCAATAATATTGCTAAAGTCAGAAATAAAAAACTCTTTTTTCAAAGTCTCAGCAAAAAAACTAGAAATAACAATTTCAGAAGAAGAATTTAGAGAAAAATCACCAATAATTTCCGTTAAATTAAAATATTCTTTTATTGAATAATTTTTGTTTCCTAAAAAAACGATTGGTGAATCAATTATATTTTCATTAACAATGAGCCGAAACGGAGACTTGTTATTTTGCTCATTAACACCATTGTTAAAGAATATTTTGCAACCAGCACGTTTCATATTTTCGCTACCCTCTATTTTGCTAATATGATAATCTAAATAACTCAAATTATTATCGGTTTTGTGATATATCATTGAATAGGTTTGACTTATTTTGTTTGCGGTTGTGTAAAGCTGAGTTCTTTGTTCAAATATGCTTGGGGATCCAAATCCATTCATTAATACTCCCAAAATTAATGTGGCAATTTGCAATCCTAAAATAATAAAGCAAAGTAATGCATCTTTTTTTGTTTTAATTATTCTTTTATTTTTAATATTTTCTTTAATTTTGAAAAAAGAACTTATACGGGGCACAGTCGCTCCTCCTTAAAAAGGTAAATACAAAATATAGCGAAAATAAAATTACCACTGATAAAAACATCATAAATCTTGTGTATTTTGACTTTTGTGAATATATCCAATATATAAATATTAAACCAAACGAACATATCGAATAATAATATCCACGAACAGCCGTATTAGAATATAGTCCAATAATAAGAAAAATTAAAATTGGCAAAACAAATATGAATTCTTTTTTTAAAACAAGCTCATTTCGCGCTACATCTATTTTCTCATCTAAAAGAGATTTTTTAAAAAAATTTAATTTGCTCATTTCTTTGTCGATCCAATTATTAATTTTTAAAATCTGATTATTCATAAATAATATTGATATAGCTATCATGTAAATTAAAACAAAAACAAAAACAAATGTATAATTTGTTGTTTGATTATTTGGATAATATTCAAGAATATTCGTTCCGTAATAAAAATAACTCTCTATTTGTGGAATAAAAATAATTGTTAAAAGAAGTATAGCGGTCGCATAAAATAATGACCTTTTACTCAATTTTATAAAAGAAAACAATGGAATAACTAACATAACAAAACTGGTCTTATGCATAAGGATTGCTAAAGCATTAAATGCATAATAAATAATCCACGACTGCCATTTCTTGTTGTTAAAAAATGCTAACGCTATGAATATAAATCCTGTTGCAATAGATTGTCTTAAACCGCTTAGCGCGAATTCAAAAATTAAAAAAGTGTAAATAAAAAACGGCATAAAAGAAGGATGTGGTGTCTTTTTGAAAGCAAAAATGGCTGTTCCAACAAATATAGGCAAATTACATATTCCTAAAAAAACAATCCAAGGTAAATGCATTCTAGCACATATAAATTGTAATATTCCATAACCGATATCTCTTGCTTTGAAAATAGAAGATACTTCGTAAGCAGTCGAATATGATTCATAATAAACAGGCGTATCAGAACCTATATTCAGACTTTTAAAAGTGCATATACACCACATAAAGGCTAAAGGAACAACAACACAAAGAATATTTATTAACTTTTTTCTACCGAACGAAAATAGAGGCAACAATGCACACGTAATCATTAATATAAGTCCAAATAAATAAATCAATATACCCATTTTTCTTCTCGTATTATTTTGATTTGATATAAAAATCTATTCTATCATTTCCTGGCAAAATAACTTCATCGCCTTCGCTAGAGGATTTAAGTTTTTTGATATAAGCACCAATCTTATCATAATAATCCCCATTCACTATGAGTTTTGGATTATAAACTGTTATCATAAAACCAACATCCATACAGCTATTCGAATTTAAAAATCTTCCGACGTTATCCAAATATGATGCTCCTGAAAGAATGCCGGCAAAAATATCTATTGACAATGCAATAGCATAGCCTTTGAATCCTGCCATAGGGAGAACAAATCCTTTTAAAGCCTTTTCAGGATCGTTGGTAGGATCTCCATTTTCATCTAATGCCCATCCATCAGGAAGCAGTAAATTCTTTTCTTTATAATTCTTGATTTTCGATTTAGCAACAATACTAGTAGCCATATCAACTATAATTGGATATCCATCTTTAGTAGGAAAAACAACAGAAAAAGGATTTGTTCCTAATTTTTTTGTTTTTCCATTAGGCGTCGCCATCTGTGCAGGACTATTTGAAGTAATAAAGCAAATATAGCCTTTTTCGGCAGCTAATAAAGAATAGTAAAATGCGGCGCCGAATGTATTATTATTTCTAGAAAAAACTGTATAAACACCTTCTATTTGAGCTCTTTCAATTGCAATATCTAAACAATGGCGTGCAGAAACAGCTCCTATAGCATTGTCACCGTTAATAGACGCAAATGAATGTGTTTGCTTTTCAATAGTGAAGGTAGGTGTTAAATTAAAAAAACCTGTATTTATTTTATTTAAATATGTATCCAGTAATGCACTTCCGTGAGTTAAAACACCAAAACAATCTGACACAGCAAAAGAATCAGCTAAGATCGAAGCATAATCTTCTTTTAGGCCGGCTTTTAATAATGCATTAAATGATTCGTTATATGAATGTTTAAATACTTTACTATTTCTAAAATCAATCATCATCCACTCCAACACATTTTATAAAATCTTCATAGAAATTTGTCAACATTATCTTTTTATCAAAATATTTTTCAGCTCTTGCTCTGCCGTTTTCAGCAAGTTTTTTTCTTAATTCTTTATTGTTTGATAATTCAACCATTTGCTCTTTTAATGCTCTTTTATTTCTCGGTGGTACAAGAATACCTGAAATTCCGTCTTCCACCACTTCTTTTGGTCCAATTGTATCTGTGGTGATAATAGGTAATTTCATGCCCATCGCCTCTTGAAGAACTTTTCCCAGTCCTTCCCTATATGTTGGATGGACCAATATATCCATCGCGGTCATGTATTCATACACTTCTTTTTGAGTTACATTACCTGTTTTTATAATTTTAGTTGAATTTTTATAAAATTCATAGTTTTCTTTTGTAACCGGATTTTCATCGTCCACCATTCCAAGGTGAATTAAAAAGGCGTTTTTATCAATGTTGGTTATTTCTCTAAAAGCTTCCAAAAGCTCGTTACATCCTTTGTCCTTATTTAATCTCCCTACATACCCATAAACGCATGCATTGTTTGGAATATTATGTTTCTGTCTTAAGGATTTTCTAATAACATTAGAATTAATAGTATCACAAGTTTCCAAATCCACACCTGTAGTGCCACCAATACCTATTACAGCAATTTTATTAAAAGAAACAAGTTTTTCATCAATAGCAAACTTCATATTGAGTTGGCTTTGTGATCTTATGATTGTAGAATTTTTACATGTAAATTTTTCAATATATTTAAGAAGAATCCTTTTGATTCCGCTTTCACTAACGTATCTAATACCACATTGTGAATAAATTCTTACAGGAATTTTAGCATGTCTTCCTGCTAAAGATGCACAAAAAGATACATTAGGAGTTAAATAATACAAAACATCAAACTTCTCTTTTTTAAAAAGTCGTTTAAGTATTTTTTCAGTTTTAAAAATATTAAACGGTTTTGCACCTCTTTCAATTTTTAAAGAAATCAAGTTGGCTAAATCTTTATATTTTTCAATAAACTGCTTATTCATGTTGCATATTAAAGTGATATTTTCAAAACCATTCTTTTTTAAAAATTTTATACGTTCCACATTAAACCATTCCATGGTTTGAGATATAGTTGTTAAAAAAGCAATTTTTATGTCTTTTTTATTTTTTTTCAATTGTTTTATCGGCTTCATTGATTAAATCCCTAATTTTTAATTTATTTTTTTCAAAATCTTTGAGAGATTTTTTTAGGCAACATGCTTCATAATTTCTAATATCTTTAATACCCTTAATAAATAAAGATTGTACCTCATTTAAGTTTGAATTTTTATTAGCATTACAAAAAGATCTTGATAATATTGCTCTTGTTGAACCTAATCTATAATGTTCTGCTATAATATATTCAGAAGGAACAACTCCTTTATTTAGCCTAGCAATTCCACCAAAACCATAAGGTTTGCCTGTAATTTTTAGTTTATTTACAATTTCATCTACCACCCCATCGCGTAGCAAATCAAACATAAAATTTTTTTTCATCGCTAAACTTAAATCATTAAGTCCAATATAAAATTCATCAATTCCATTTATAGCTATCAATTCATCTAATATTTGTGTTGCCTCTATCGTTTCGATTAATAGTATTGTGGTTACGCGTCCTTTAATACAATTCAAAAAATATTTAACTTCTTTTATCGTTTTAAACATTGGAAGCATAATTACATCTGCTCCTGATTCAATTGTTTTTTCAATCTCGTTACACGTTCCTTCGTGGATTGGATTAATCCTCACCATTAATTGTGATTTATTAATTATTGGTCTTAATTTTTTTATATCTTCAATGGTGTGATGAGATTTAACTGTATCAAGACCTTTTTGACGCTCATCTTTCCCGATCCACTCCATGTCAACCCATATTCTATCAACACCAGCTTCTTGAGCAATTTTAGCTATTTCGACAGAGTTTGTTATATACATTAATGTTAAAGCCATTTTAGGTTTTCTCCTTCCTAGTAGTCATAATCATAGATTCAACAAACCTTTTTTCTATATCAATTTTGTTGTGATTTCTTTTACCGCATTCAAAAGATTTTTTAGAATAAATTTTTATTAAATTAACGTCGCTAATAATAGCTTGCAACTGAGCAAGAATATCTTCGTGCGAACACGCAACAATAGCGGCATCATTTTGCTTCAAATAAATAATTGGAGCAATATCTTTATCGCCGACAGCAAAAATGCATTTGCCTGCTGAAAAATAATCCACTAGTTTTGTAGAGAACGACATTCTTGCCTTATATCTATTCTCCTTTTTTAGAGATTCCACAAACAGCAATATATCCGCATCATTTTGAATCTTTTTTATGTCTTCCTTCTTAACCTCACCATGAAAAATGACATCGTTCGATACTATTCGATTTAATATCTTCGTGTTAGGTGGAGTGTGACTATAAATATGAAAAATTAATTTTTGTCTATCTCTGTTGATATACCTAACAGCATCTGCAATATCCATTATTGAACTATCTCTTCCAATAAGCATATTTCCCGTATAAACAATTGATATCGGATTATGTATATTTTTTTCACAATAATCGTTTTCTTTGAAATCGATCGACTTGGTTAGAACAAGACTTTTAGTTCCAAAAAAACGATCTGTTTCATTGCCTTCAATTTGAGTTATTGTGTACATTTGTTGGCAATTTATTGCTAATTTTTTAACATGTTTTCTTAGTATAAATCTATATAAAAGCTCTAAAGGGCTTTTGCCACATGATTTGTATGTGTAATTATCATCTGCAAGATAACAAACATACGGTTTACAAGTTTTTTTAATTACATATTCTTGTAGTTTTGCCATATAGATAACAGGGTAAATTGGGATAAACAAAATATCTGGATCTTCTTCAGTTATAAATTCATCAAGTTTCTTTGATTTCCATTTTCCAAATCCCCATACAAATTCTCGAATAAACGACATTAACCAAGACTTTTTTTTGTGAGCTTTTTTATATCTTTCATTTTCTTTCTTGTAATCATTATTATCTAAATTAGATGTGTTGTTAATAACTCTTTCTCCGACTTGTTTTCTGTTAAAAATGCTTTTAATTAGTTGATTTTCAGAAATTTTGAAGAAACTATCACAAACATCACTACACGGATTGCCTGATCTAGTATATATTTGACCAATTTTATCTTTTTCCCAACAACTAAAAATATTTTGAAGTGTATCAGTGCCTTCATGTTTGTTCCACGGACTTATTCCAATTAAAAGAACTTTTGGTAGTTTTTCTTTCATCTTTTTTTCCTATCTAAAATTTTTAATAACATCAATGTAATTTTTATTCCAAAAATCTTATATATTTTTCTTACTTTATAAGGTCTTGAACTTAAAGAATAATTAAGTAAGACAGAAAGCCTTTTTATGTTTGTTAAATACTTTTTCTTTTCCGCATCGCCAACACGAACATAAGTAATCAACAAATTTGAATAGTATTTTGCAAGTGCACCTAACAAAGCATCTTTAAGCTTTGTATCGCAATTTGCTTTTAGCACAATTGGAAAATTTTTTTCGAGAATATTAATAAAGTCAGTTAAATTTTTTAAATTAGGCGTTGTAGTGATTGAATTATTCCTTTGTCTATAAACATATTCTACAGAATCCATTAAATATATCGATTTTGAATTCAAGTACAATTCAAGATTCCAAGGCATATCTTCTCCGGTAAGTCCTTCAATAAAGCATATATTATTATCTAAAAGTATTGATTTTTTAATAATTTTAATCCACGCCATCCCAAAAAAAGCATCTTTTTTAACCAATTCCTTTACAATATCTGAAAATTCGGTGTAGTTCATCCGAAAATCATAATTACATTCACTATACTTTTTTTGATTCTCAAAATATCGAATATGCTTAAAAACAATAAAATCTGGATTTAAATTAGCAAGACTAAATATTCTAAGAAAAAAATCATTATTTAAAAGATAATCATCGCTATCTAAAAAGAATATATAATCACCTTTAGCAACCATGAGTCCCGCATTTCTTGCAGAGGATTGTCCTCCATTTTTTTTATGAATAACTTTAACGTTTTTGTGCTCATTAGCATATTTATCGCATATTTTTGGGGAAGAATCATTTGATCCATCGTCAACCAATATAATTTCATAATCATCAAAATTCTGTTTTAAAACGCTATTCAAGCATTGAATTAAATATTTTTCAACATTGTAAATTGGCAATATAACACTTAAAAACATTACTTTTTTTCTCCTATCACTTCTGAATACATTGAACAAAGGGAATCGAAGCTTTTTTCTGTATCATAGTATGCAGTTTTCTTGATTGCGTTAGTTGAAATAATTGAAATCTCTTTATTGCTCATCGAAAACACTTTGTCGATGTAATAAGCAAGTTTATTAAAATCATCAAAATTATATCCAAAACCATTAACATTGTTTTCGATATAATATTTCATTCCACCTCTTAGCGAAGCAATACAAGGGCAACCTAAATACATCGATTCTCTTAAAATAAGTGATGTACCCTCGATTGCAGATGGAATAACAACAACATTTGCACTTAACATATTGTTTCTCATTTCTTCGGGCGTTTGATATCCTAAAAAAACTACATTACTTCCAATGTCAAGTTTTTTAATAAGTTTTCCAATATATTTGGAATATGTGTTTTTAACAACTAATCTTCCATCATTCCCCATACCGGGTACTAAAACTTTGATATCGGTGTATTTGTTTTTTAATAACGCAACTGCTTTTAATAATTGATGAAGTCCTTTTAAGGGCGTTCCACCAGGATTAGTAAAAATAGTATGCTTCTTACATTTGGCGTTTGTCCACTTATTGGCATTTTTAAAAACTGTTTGCATATCATAATCAACATTATAAAACTTAGCACCAGGATTAATAGAAAAAGCAAAACCATAATCAAATTCATTTACATATGCAATAGCAGTTGCTCTTTGTATCATTTCCTTTTCAAATCTAGAATTTTTCACATGAATTAAATGATTTTCAAACAAACCATTTAATTTAATGTTTTCTTTAAATGTCCGATTTAAAAATATGTCTTTAAACTTTAGTCCGCCATAATCAACTTTTTTTATCTCTGCAAGAATGCCTTGCATAGAAATAATGTATTTTTCTTTAGGATTGGTTCTCATACAAGATAAACCATGACTATATTCTGTACCATGTATATTAATAATATCAGGTTCAAAATCGGCAACAATTTGTTTCCAAAGTCTTTCATATTTCTTTGTATAAAAAAGCATATTTTTTCCATTTCCAGGCAACAAGTAGAACGTTGTTTTGTCAACACTTATTTTTTTGAATTTACTCCCATAAACGCATGCAATCGCAAAATCATCATTTGAGTCATTCAACTTTTTTGACCATTCGAAAAGCCATGTTCCAGAAAAACTATTTTGAACACCTAATTTTTCAAATAATTGTGGTAAAACAAGGTTAACAATCCATAATATTCTCATGATTTCATTTTCGATCCTCTCTCAACAATTTCTTTAACACTAAACCAAAAAATTTCTTGTTTTTCTCAGAATTTTGTTATCATAAGCAACTTATTATCGCATTTTATAATGCTATTCTTAAAAAGACAATCATAAAATATATCATTTTCGCTGAAAATAACATCAATAGAAACTGAAACTGATATGTTTTTAAGAGAGGATAACTCAAAACATGTATTACTTCTAAGCACATGCTTTGAAACTTTATTCTTCATGAGCATTGCCCTCCACTTCATCTTTTCCTCTAAATGCTTGAAAAACCGTTTTAAAAACAATTGTTAGATCTAACCAAATATTAAATTTTTTAACATATTCACCATCCAACTTAGCCTTTTCGGGAATCGAAACAGTATCTCTCCCATTACATTGAGCCCAACCAGATAGCCCGGGCTTAATGTTATTTGCATTATATTTATCTCTTTCTTCAATTAAATCATTTTGATTCCATAGAGCTGGTCTTGGGCCCACAACAGACATTTGTCCTATAAGTATATTAAAAGCTTGAGGGATTTCATCAAGTGAAGTTTTTCGTAAAAACCTGCCAATTTTTGTTATATGGATTTCT
The DNA here is from genome assembly GCA_050874705.1 of Bacilli bacterium. Classification (GTDB taxonomy): domain Bacteria; phylum Bacillota_I; class Bacilli_A; order RFN20; family CAG-826; genus Fiminaster. The sequence goes on along the minus strand of JBNMLE010000006.1, from coordinate 2,683 downwards.
GGATTATTCAATAGATGAGTTGCGACATCGTGTGGAGCATCAATTTTCATTGTTCTAAATTTAATTAGATTAAATACTTTTTTGTTTTTTCCAATTCTTTTTTGTTTAAAGAAAACGGGACCTTTTGATGTAGTTTTTACTAAAATTGCAATTAGTAAATACAATGGTGAAAAAACAATTATTGCCAGTAAGGAACAAAAAATATCAAAAAATCTTTTGAATGGAAGATAAATCTTTTGATGAACAGACAAAAAGAAATATTTACTGCTCATTTTTTGTTCTCCGTGATTTTGTATGTAGTAATTATCTTCGACAACAATTCCTTAACATTTTTCGTATCTTCCATAGAAAAAACATTCGAAATAGCAATGATTTCATCTTTAATTGGTTCAATACTATTTTTTTCTTCAATAAAAATCTTTTTATTTGCCGTTTTTGTTTGATGCTCAAAGTCAATTAAAAGTTCTTCAAACAATTTTTCTCCGGGTCTCAAGCCAGTTTCAACAATATCAATGTCTACATAAGGAACTAAGCCGGCTTGTCGAATAAGTTTTTCTGCTAAATCAAGAATTTTAACTGGTTTTCCCATGTCTAAAATAAATATCTCCCCGCCTTCAGCAAACAAACCGCATTGAAGTATTAAAGATACAGCTTCAGGAATAGTCATAAAATATCTTATGATATCTTTATGAGTTAAAGTTACAGGACCACCGGCTTCAATTTGTTTTTTAAACAACGGAACTACACTACCATTAGAGCCTAAAACATTACCGAATCTAACTGCAGCATATTTTGTTTTAGATTTCTCAGAGAAATATTGAATAATATTTTCAGCAAATCTTTTAGTAGCTCCCATAACATTTGTTGGCCTTACTGCCTTATCAGTTGAGACCAATATCATCTTTTTAGTGTGATATTTATCAGCCATTCTAGCAACATTGTATGTCCCTAAAACATTTGTTCTAATTGCTTCAGCCGGAGAATCTTCCATTAATGGCACATGTTTATAAGCTGCCGCATGATAAACATAATCAGGTTTATATTTTTTAAATAATTGTTCAACTCTAACTTCGTTGTATGTTGAGCCAATTAAAGTAATCAAATTAATATCAGTAGTCTTTTCTTCTCTTATTTTTCTAACTAACTCCATTTGGATGTCATAAATTGAGTTTTCATATATGTCAAATAAAACCAGTGTTTTAGGTCGTGCTTTAAAGATTTGTCTTACGAGTTCGCTGCCAATAGAACCGCCGGCACCAGTTACCAAAACTGTTTTACCATTAAGCATACTAGTTATTTCATGATTATCTAAAAGAACTGGTTCTCGACTAAGCAAATCATCTAAATCAACATCAATAATTCTTTTATCATTAGGACCTTGCATTTCTCCAATAAGAGGCATCCTTCTAATTCTTACATCACATGATTTTAACAATGAAAGAATTTCATGCAAACGATTGTGAGATATTTTGCTCATAGCAATAATGATTTCTTTTGCACCAGAGTAATCAATAATCTTAGCAATGTCTGAAATAGGGCCTTTTACAGGAATATCTGCAAAAGTACCACCAATTTTATTCGGATCATCATCCACGAATAATATGATTTTATTGTGATTATCCTTATTTCTTCTTGACTCATCGACTACTATTTTTCCCATAGCGCCAGCACCGATAACAATGGTTTTTACTTGGTTCTCTTTCTTCATAACAATATTGGTGATATTCAGAACGCGTACTAAAACTCTAATTAAAGGATGGAGGAAGATTAAAGACATTGTAGACAGCATCCACAAAAAAACATAATCAGTAAATTCAGGTAAAACATCAACAAAGCAAATAACAATTAAGCCAACAACGTGTATAGTAAAAGTTGCTATCATAATTCTTATGCATTCAAATATGCCAATATCTTTAGTTATGATTCTATAAACTTTTGAAAATAGAAAAACTAAAGGAGTTATCAAAGCAATACAACCGCTGTAAATAAGAGATGACAACCAGTGATAGTCATCAATAAAATAAGCATATTTATAATATGATAAAAAAGATACAAAAGTTATTGCAAACTCAACAATAGCATCTAATAAAGCGTAGATAATTTTATAATTAATTCTTTTTTTGTAATTATTCATACTAATTTTTATGAAAAACAACCTGTTTCATAAAATGTATTTATAAAACATATAAATAAGATAACACACAATAGACCAAATAACAAATGAATGCCATATAGGAAACATAAATCACGAGAATAGGCAGACACCAAAAACTAAAAACTTTTTGATTTATAAAGTTTTATTTAATTCATCTATTTCTGCAATAATTCTAATCTGATTTCTTCATAAATTGTTTGTTCTAAAATACCATAACTAAAATTTTTGCAAGTTCTTGCATTTTTATTAGTCATTAATAAGAAAATAAAAAATCATCCATTTACGGATGACTAATAATCTAATTTGGTGGAGATAACAAGACTTGAACTTGCACGGGTCGCCCCACTAGATCCTAAGTCTAGCGCGTCTGCCAATTTCGCCATATCTCCTTGATAATAAAAATGGTGCCTTCTATCGGACTTGAACCAATAACCTACCGCTTACAAGGCGGTTGCTCTACCAGTTGAGCTAAGAAGGCACATAATTATGGTGGGCGCTACAGGGATCGAACCCACCATAATTATGTGC